>CAZUPJ010000027.1:0-12329 GCA_964622185.1 uncultured Treponemataceae bacterium | reverse complement strand
GATAGCCAGTATGAGGCATTTAAGAAAATTCGGATAATAATAAATATCGTTATGGTTATTATTTGTGCAATATCAGGTTATCTTGCCCGCTATTTATTTAAGCGTATTTCTAATCCTCATTTTAAGGATATGTATAATACCGATTCCCTTACAAAACTTAAAAACAGAAATGCCTTTGATACTGATGTATACAATTCTATTCAAATACAAAACATAGAAGGCGTAGTACTAGTAATTACCGACTTAAATGGTTTAAAACCAGTAAATGATAAATTTGGTCATAAAATGGGTGATTTCTATATCGAATCTTGTGCAAAGGCTCTGTTAATTGATGAAATGAGTTATTGTGTAGTGTATAGAATTGGAGGGGATGAGTTTGCTACAATTATTCCATCTTCATACAGAGATGTAGCCGATATCTATGTGAAAAAGGTACAAGAAAAACTACATACACTTTGTGGTAAAACTCTTCCCGAGGCATCAGTTTCTATGGGATATGCAAAGTGCAAAGGATCAGAACTTTCAGATTGGGAAAAAGTGTATAAAGAAGCCGATGAAGCTATGTATTTAAACAAAAGGGATTACTACGAAAAAAATAAAGCTTTAGATGAAAGAAAATAGTAAAGAAGTAAAATATTCTCATAATGCAACAAAAATATTGATTGACAACTAAAAAAACCTCACGTATAATGAAATCTCTAAAAATAATCAGATAAGATAATGTATGTGAGGCTTCTTTATGGATGTAAAAGTTTTTGATGTAGATGGTAATAAAATTGACTGTGATATTAAAGTTACAAATGATGGCGATTTTATACAGTACCAATTTATATATACAGGAATTGATGATGTTTTGGTTTCTAAGGCTGTCTTGTGCACACATACACACGATATAGCAGGTAACACACCAATATATGCTGAGGCCTATAATAAACTTTCACAGACAATTAGAACGTTAAAAAATCCTACCGCTATGACCGCCTATACAGATGCAGACCATTATAAACTTCCAGTAAAAGACGGTTATTTTACTGCATATTCTCTTTTTATTGCATATACAAATCCTGCTACAATGTATGCTTACACATCAACCAATCGGTTTGCAGGGAAAATTCATTTTAATGAAACCGAAATTATTTTAGAGCAAGACCTTGGTAACATTCTTATAAAACCACATGAAGTTGTTGAACTTGAAGAAATATTTATAAAAACAGGTGATGCAAATAAACTACTTGAAATAGTTTCAAAGAGGCTAGCCGTTAACCATCCTAGCCTCATTTGTAACACATATCCTACTGGGTGGTGTTCGTGGTATTGTTTTGGTCCTGAATGTACTTCAGAAGATGTGGAACATAACATGGAAAAAGCACAAGAAAATTTTAATGTCAGTGATAAAAGCCCATTTTTTATTCAAATTGATGATGGCTACCAAACCTACATGGGCGACTATCTTGATATTTCAGATTTGTTTCCCAATTTTGAAAACTTAATTCAATCTATCCATGACAAAGGTTTTGAGCCTGCCTTATGGGTAGCACCCTTTATTGCCCAAAAGGAATCTGAATTATTTAGAAATCATCCTGAATATTTTGTAAAAGATGAAACTGGGAATCCTTTGTCGAGTGGAGATTGCTCTTTTGGAGGATGGCGATGTGACCCGTGGTATATGCTTGATGGTACAAATCCGCAAGTTTTGGAGCATTTAAAAAACCTTTTTGCAACATTGCGAAAAAAGTATGATATTAAATATTTTAAACTTGATGCGAATATGTGGGGGGCTTTACCTTTTGGAAAGAGGTTTGACAATACAAAAACCTATGTGCAAGCATATAGAAATGCAATGACTGCAATTATCGAGGGTGCAGGGAACGATAGTTATATTCTTGGGTGTAATGCACCGGTGTGGGCGAGTATAGGGCTTGTGCATGGGATGAGAATTGCTGGTGACGTAGATAGAACCTTTGATAATTTTAAAACATTGCATAGTGAAATATCGCACAGAAATTGGCAAAACAATACGCTTTGGATAAATGATCCCGACTGTGTTGTAACAATCAATAACAGTAAGAATATGATTCAGCCTGATGGTAGCACTAAAGATATTGTTACGCATTTATCTGAAGATGAGTTTGATTTTCATTGTTGTGCAATACTTGCATCAGGTGGAGCAATTTTATCGGGTGATGATATGTGTTTAATGAGCTCTGAAAAAATTGGCAGAATACAAAAACTCATTGCTACGCCAAAAATTGCAGCACAATATGATGACAATACTAATACGCTTGGTCGGCAAAAAACACCCATTGGAGACATAATTACTGTGTTTAATTCTACAGAAGGTGTTATTTCAAAAAAAATTACACTAGATGATATGGTTTCAGTCTATGATTTTTGGACTGATGTTAGCTTATATGAAAATGTAGATGAATTTACTGTTTCTCTAAATCCTCATTCTGCAAAAGCCTTTTTAATAAAAAAATAGGGTATTTATGAAAAACTATGTTTTATACACCGACTATCCATCCTCGTGTTTGGGTGAAATGTGGAGAGATGCACTCCCTTCCGGAAATGGTGAAATTGGTGCAAGTGTTTATGGTGGAGTGCATAACGAAACAATTATGTTTACACATAATCGCTTATGGTGGAAGGCAAAAACTCCGAGCCTTCCTGATGTAAGTGATTCTCTTCCTAAAGTACGTCAACTGCTTCTTGATAATAAACCGTTTGATGCAGATACAATATTATCTGATAGATTAACAGAGCTAGGTTATGATGCTCAAATTGCCGTGCCCTTACCACTTTGCGACATTTCTCTAACAATGCATACCGAACACGCTTTTTCAAACTATAAACGTTATCTTGATATGCAAACTGGAGAAATTACCGTTTCATGGACAGATGGCACCAAAAACATGACTAGAAAAGTATTTGTTTCGCGTAGCCAAGACATTGTTGCACTTAACATAAAAGAAACATCTGGTAGCAACTTTAATTGCGATTTAAAAGTAATACAGCATGACACAAATGATATCCCAAAAGGTATCACAGATTTTGTAACCTATCTTCCGGAAGTCATTGAAAATGATTATGATGGTGAGTTTGTAACTTTTATTTGTAAAAAAGATGATGGTGAAACATATGGTGCTGTAGCAAAGTATGTGAATGACGATGGGCAACTCATTTTTGATAATGGTGCAGTAACAGTGAAAAATGTTTCGGCACTTACTGTGTTAGTAAAAGTGTTTGTGGGTGATATTTCTCAAGTTGATGGACTAAAACAAGGCTTAAAAAATATGCCAACAGACTATACTTTTTTGTTACAAGAGCACACAGAAATCCATAATAGCTTATTGACGTCTGCAACATTAGACCTTTTTTCTGATACAGAAAATACTTCAAACGAAATGCTTTTACGAACTGCTTACAAGGATGTAATGTCGTTGGAAATGGTAGAAAAAATGTGGCTGTATGGGCGATACTTGTTAATTTCTTCATCGAAAGAAGAATGCGGACTTCCCTGTCATTTATATGGACTTTGGTGTGGAAGCTACGAGGGTCTTTGGGCTTTTAACATGGCAAATGAAAATATACAAATGATGTATTGGCATGCACTGAGCGGTAATATGCCAAGCACACTTATGGCATTATTTGACTATGTCGATAGCATGATGGATGATTTTAAAACTAATGCAAAAAATCTTTATGGGTGTAGAGGAATTTTTATTCCTGCACCTACAACACCCGAAAGCGGACTTTTAAAACATGTATATCCCCATATCATTCACTTTACCGCAGCCGCAGCTTGGATTGCACAACATTATTTTGACTACTATCTTTTTACACTTGATAAAGATTTTTTAAAACATAGAGCCTTACCATTTATGGAGCAAGTTGCACTTTTTTATGAGGATTTTTTAATTGAAGATGAGCATGGCTTTTTGATGGTAATTCCCTCAAACTCTCCCGAAAATACTCCCAGTAATTATTGGCAAAATGATGATGATCTTTTAGTAGCAATGGAAACAACTATCAATGCTACAATAGATATTGCAGTTGTAAAAGAGCTTTTAACAAATATCATACGAGGAAGTGAACTGTGTGGCTGTAATGATGATAAAATATCAAAGTGGGAAACAATGCTATCAAAATTACCGCGTTACGAAATAAATGAAGATGGTGCATTAAAAGAATGGATTCATGACTTTTATAAAGATAATTATCATCATAGGCATCAGTCTCATATATATCCTTTTTTCCCTGGCAGCGAAATTAGAGAGGGAAAAAATACAGAATTGTATGAAGCAACAGTAAAGGCTATAGATAAACGTTTAGTTATTGGATTACATGAGCAAACAGGTTGGTCTTTAGCACATATGGCTAACGTTTATGCCAGAATGAAAAATGGAGATTCTGCTTTAGATTGTCTGAATTATATTGCTAAGTCTTGTGTACTTTCTAATTTTTTTACGGTACATAACGATTGGAGAAATATGGGAATCGGTTTAAAAACTCCCAAAGAATCTCCCGTGCAACTTGATGCAAATATGGGTTTTTGTTCTGCAATAAATGAAATGCTATTACAAAGCTACGATAATACCATTTTGATTTTGCCTGCTCTTCCAACATTTTTTTCTAAAGGAGAAGTAAAAAATCTCTGTACAATAGGAAATATAAAGGTTTCAATTTTATGGGATACACAAAAAAAAGAAGTATTTGTAACATTACTGTCACCAAAAGATTCAGAAGTTGTGCTAGTTTTTCCCTCGTTTGTACAACTAGTTGATGGCAAACCGCTACAAAAAGATTTTTGTATAACTCAATCGCTTAAAGAAAAAGAAGAAGTAGTTTTAAAAATGACTTTATAGCTATAGCATAGGAGTGTTGAAAAATATCAATTTTTCAACACTCCTATGCATACTATTTTTTTAGAAAACCAACACGAAAGTAAAATAAATCCACCATGTATGTCATATTTTTGAGTTTTAGAATTAAACCTCTTGCACTACAATAATATTAAATATGGGAAGTATTTTTTTTTAGGAGTTACATATGAATCATCGAGAAAATCTATTAGCAGCAATGCGACGTGAGCCTTGTGAAACTGTTCCGTTTCAATGTGCGAGTCACTATTAGATGAATTAGAAAAACGCCACGGCTCAAAAGATTATGTTACAATTTTCGATATGCCAGTGCAATATATAACCTTGCCTAAACCTAAGGTTGATTTTGACTATAGCATTTATCATGATAACATGGATAAAATTTCTTTTTTAGATGAATGGGGTGTAGGGCATCAATATGGTAGCGTAGGGCATTTTACCCATTTCCATTCCCCCATGGCTAACTTTGAAACGGTTCAAGAAGTGCTTGATTATCCATATCCTAATATTCTCAATGAAAAACTTTGGGTCGATGTTAAAAAGCAGGTAGAAAAAGCTCATGCAGAGGGGAGAGCAAGTGCTTTTTTTGCCATACAAGTTTTTGAGCCAGCGTGGTACTTACGAGGGCTTGACAATTTACTTTCTGACATGCTCGTTGATGAAGATATGGCTAAAGCATGCATGGACAAAATGTGTGCCATTCAGTGTGAAATTGCAAAAAAGGCTGCTGCAACTGGTGTTGACATTATTGTGTTTGGCGATGATGTTGGAGCACAAAATGCCCTTATGATGAGTAAAGAAACTTGGAGAAAGTGGGTAAAACCGGCAACAAAAGCTACTATCGATGCTGCAAAAGCAGTGAACCCAAATATATTAGCTTTTTACCATTCTGATGGTACCATAAATGATATTATTGAGGAGCTTATAGAAATAGGTGTAGACATTTTAAATCCTATTCAGCCTGAGTGTATGGATCCAATTGAAATTAAAAGGCAATATGGGGATAGATTATCATTTTGGGGAACTATTGGAACTCAAACAACTATGCCTTTTGGAAGCCCCGCAGATGTTCGCGAAAGTGTAAAAAATATGATTGAAACTGTTGGAAAAGGTGGTGGGCTCTGTATAGCACCTACACACCTGCTTGAACCGGAAGTGCCTTGGGAAAATATTATGGCATTTATAGATGCAGTTCGCGAATTTGGCTCATATTCATAAAGAAATGAGTCAATGTTTATAAAGGATTAAAAGAATATCTAAAGGATGTATATGTATGTCTGAAATGACACATAGGGAAAGAATTATCGCAAGTATTGAACACAAACCAGTTGATAGAATTGCAACAGACTTTTGGGGTGTCCAAGAAATAACTCAAAAATTATATGCACATTTTAATGTTCATTGCATGAAGGACTTAGCAATTGCCATGGACATTGATAAAATAATGGATGCAAGCCCAAAACTTATTGAAAAAGGGCGACCCAATATGTTGGGGCTTCAAATGAAGCAAATTCCCCTTCCTGATGGAAACGGTTTTTATGAGGAACCGTTAGTGCATCCACTTGGGGAATGTGAAACAATCGATGATGTAGATAGATGTGGATATATATTTCCGTCAGTTGATATGTTTGATTATTCGGTTATTGAAGAACAGTGTAAAGATTATAAAGACTTTGCTATTGATGGCGGATATATTTCGCTGACCTATTTTTATGAACTTATTCGTGGTACCGAAAACATGCTAATGGATTTTATTGCAAATCCAGAATTAGCAACATATATTTTGCATCGACTACAAGAATTTGGGCATGAACATACAAAAAAGATTTTAGAAGCTGGTAATGGACAGATTACTGTTTCTCAAGTAACTGATGACTTTGGATCGCAAAGTGGTTTATTGCTTAGCCCAACTATGATTGAAGAATTTTTAGGTGAACATTATCGGAAAAATATAGAGCTTGTAAAATCGTTTGGTGTAAAAGTTTTCCACCATGATGATGGGGCTATATGTGATATTGTTCCATGGTTGATGGAAAAAGGTATAGAAATTCTTAATCCTCTTCAATGGCACTTACCTGGTTGGGACTTGCCAAAAATGAAAGCTCTGTATGGCGAAAAATTGTGTTTTCATGGTGGTATTGATAATCAACATGTACTACCATATGGCACAATGGATGAACTAAAAAAAGAAGTGTATGATTGCATGGATGCTTTATTTAGTGATGGGACTGGGTATATTTTAGCCCCATGTCATAATGTGCAAGCAAATACATCGGTAGAAAAAATAGTCAATATGTACAAATATGCTTTAGAATATAAAAGATATGTGGTGCAATAGTATTTTTTTGCAAAAGAATCAAAAAAGGTAAAAAAAGTCCACCTTTTTGGTCATTTTTGTGAGTTTCCAAATACATGTTTATGCTTGATAATAAAGCTATAAAGCAAGGATGTTTTCGATTTTTTTGGGAAGGGTTCGTGCTCATTACAAATATTTTCATAGTGGAGGAATTTATGAAAAAAATTACATTGGTTGCAATGCTTTTAGTGCTTGCTTTTGGAATGGTTTTTGCCGGCGGAAACAATGACAAAGAAACTGACCCTGAAAGTTTACGGGGAACAGAAATTAACCTCATGGCTTCTCAAAACTGGATTAAAGATGTAGACAGGGAATTAATAGCAAAATTTGAAGAAGAAACAGGTATTATTGTAAAAGTAAATGTTGTTCCTGATAATGGTTATACAACACTACTTGGAACTATGCTTGCTGGTGGAAGCGATGCTGTTGATGTTTTTATGCATGGTGCCGGAACTGAAATGATTTCAGCAGGTATCCCCGATGTAGCAGTTGATTTATCAAATGAAGATTGGATTTCTCGCCAAGAAGAATGGTCTACAGTTGTAAACTCATATGAGGGAAAACAAATTGGTTTTAGTACATGGGCTTTGGACTATGAAGGTGTATTGTACAACAAAACATTTTTTGAAGAAAACGGACTTGAAGTTCCTGAAACATGGAATGAATTTATTGCACTTTGCGATGAAATTGTATCTCTTGGTGTAACTCCTTTGTATGAAGGTCTTAATGGTGTATGGCACACACAAAGTTGGGTATACGGACTTACACCTGCTATAGCAGCAGAGAAAGCCGATTATGCAGAATACTTAAACAGTAGCAAAGATAATAAATTTGCAGACTTTGAGGCAATGCATAAAGGTTTAGCACAAATTCAACAATTACTTTCCACAAAACAAGGAAATGAACCAAAATATTTTACAAATGATGGTCAAGCCGAAGATTGGTTTGGAAGTTATCCTGCATTCCAAAATAGAGATACTGTAATGATGTTTACATATTCTGCTTATGCAGCAGAACTTGCAGCAAATGGTGCAACTGATGTTTTTGGAATGTTCCCTGTTCCATTATTAGACAACAAAACTGCTGTAAACAACGGCGGTGGTATTTCTAAGTTTATTAATGTAAATAGTAAAAATATTGAAGCAAGTAAAGTATATTTGGATTTCTTAGCACGAGATGATAATCTTGAAACTTATTATTCAGCAAGAGCAGACCTTGTAACAGCAGCATTTAAAGATGTTGAAAGTGTTAGTTCAACAACAGCAACAATTGATGTACTTGACAGAACCGAAGGCTTGCCACCAACAATGTTCATTAAGGACGTACTTTATTGGAGCCCTGATGTGTATAAATACCTACAAGGTATGGCTGAAGGAACAACAAGCCCTGAAGAGTTTATAGAAAATATAGATGAATACAGAGCCACAATGTTTGATACTTTGTAATTACTAAATATAGGTACAAGTAGCTTTTACGCTACTTGTGCTTTTTTCGGAGTGTGTGTATGTACACAAAAAAGCTTTATAAAACATATTTTACAATCCCTGCACTTTTTTTATACACATTGTTATTTATTGTTCCTGTAATTCTTAATTTTTATTATTCATTTACAAACTGGAACGCTATTAGATTAACAAACGAAGTTGCACGCTGGGTTGGATTTAAAAATTATATAACAATATTTCAGGATTCTGAACTTTCAATTGTTATTCTTAGAACAATATTTTTTGCATTAATAACGACAGTTTTAAAAAATGTTATAGGATTTGTATTAGCACTTGCATTTAACGGGGGCTTAAAAACAAAAAATATATTACGTGCAATTTTCTTTTTGCCTTCTATACTTTCCCCTTTAATTATTGGGCTTATTTTTGGGTCTATATTTATGAGAAGTGGATTTTTTAATCAATTAATTACAACACTTGGACTTGAAGAATACACAAGAGCATGGCTTACAACAAGAGAAACAGCATTGGGTACAGCTATGTTTGTTGAAGTATGGCGACAAGCTGGGTTTAACATGGTAATATACTTGGCAGGTTTGCAGCTTATAGATCATACTTTTTACGAAGCTGCTTCCGTTGATGGCGCTTCAAAATTACAATCGCTTTTTTATATAACAATTCCCAGAATGATTCCAACATTAATTATAAATCTATTATTGGCATTATCACAAGGATTAAAGGCTTTTGACATTATTTTTGTTTTAACGGGTGGTGGTCCCAATGGGGCAACTGAGCTTATAAATACTGTTGTATACAGTGAATTTGGAAAAAAACTATACGGATTATCATCTGCATATGGTGTAATATTATTCTTTATTACGGCACTTGCGGGGCTCATTGTATTAAAAATCCGTGATAATCATGATGAGTAGGGTAGTATGAGTAGAGAAAAAAGAAGTTTAATTGTTCGAGAAATATTTTTTTGGCTTTTGTCCCTAATTGTTATTGTTCCTTTTTTAATTGTGCTTTTTAATTCATTTAAAACAAAAGCACAGGCAATAAATATGGAACTTTCGCTACCAACCGAATGGCATTTTGAAAACTTTGCTACCGTTTGGGAGCAAGGAGATATTTTTCAATCACTTTTAAATAGTTTAATGGTAAGTACAATATCTGTTGTTCTAAGTATTGCAGTTTCCGCAACGTGTGCTTTTGTGCTAAGTAGAAACCGAACAAAGTTTAATAGGTTTTTGTATTCTTATTTTGCGGTTGGGCTTATGGTTCCGGTTAGTCTTGTAACAATTGTAAAGGTTTTACGCGTGCTACAATTGTATAATTCGTTACTTGGCACCATTGCAGTATTTACCGCATTAATATTACCTTTAAGCGTATTTTTGTTTTATGGTTTTGTTTCTGGAATCCCAAAAGAATTAGACGAGGCTGCGGTTATTGACGGCTGTTCTGCTTTTGTGTTGTTTGGAAAAGTAATTTTTCCACTTTTAAAACCTGTTACTGTTACGGTGTTTATTATTAATTTTCTAAATGTATGGAATGATTTTCAAGTTCCGCTATATACCTTGCCAAACCCTGATTATGCGGTAATTGTACAAAAGGTATACAGCTTTTTTGGTACGTTTACTGCCAGTTGGAACTTGGTTAGTGTTGCAATACTTTATGCAATTGCACCAATAATTATTGTATACTTAATAGGACAAAAATATATTATTAGTGGACTGGTATCAGGGTCACTAAAAGGATAAGGTATGATTACAGCAGTTTTAATTGGAGCAGGACAACGTGGAGCCCATGTATATGCACAATATGCACTTGATTATCCACAAGAATTGAAGTTTGTGGCAGTAGCAGAACCAAATGAAAAAAGTAGAGATATGTTTGTAAAAGCACATGGCATTGCAGACGATATGGTTTTTGTTACTGATACAGAACTTTTTGAAAAAGGAAAAATTGCAGACTGTGCTCTCGTCTGTACGCAAGATAACTATCACACAGAGCCAGTCAAAAAAGCTTTATCGCTGGGGTATCATGTCCTTTGTGAAAAACCAATGTCTCCAAGTGCAAAAGAGTGCATTGAAATGAGCGAGTACGCTGAAAAATATGGAAAAACACTTTCTATTTGCCATGTGCTTAGAGGTGCTCCCTTTTTTACAAAACTGAAAGAAATAATGGATTCAAACATAATTGGAGATATAGTGTCAATTCAGCATATAGAATGTGTTGCATATTGGCATCAAGCACATAGTTTTGTACGTGGAAACTGGCGTAATACAAAAGAATCAAATCCTATGATTTTAGCAAAATCATGCCATGATATGGATATTTTATGCTATCTACTCGGTAAAGAGTGTAAAAAGGTATCTTCTTTTGGTTCACTTAAACATTTTAAAGAAGACCAAGCCCCCGTTGGTAGTGGAACAAGGTGTTTAGTAGACTGTAAGATTGAAGATACTTGTCCATACAGTGCAAAAAAAATATATCTTGTTGATAAAGAATGGTACTCCGATACAGTCAGAACTGTGGTAGCTCCTGAGAATACTAATGAAGCCGTTGCAGAAGCATTAAAAAATGGGCCGTATGGCAGATGCGTGTATAAATGCGATAATGATGTAGTTGATCACCAAGTAGTAAATTTAGAGTTTGATGATGGTATTACGGTGAGTTTTACTATGTGCGCTTTTACCTATGACGGCGGTAGAGTTATGAATGTAATGGGAACTAAAGGACAAATTCTTGGAAATATGGAAAAGAATGAAATAGAAGTTTTTGACTTTTTAACAGGAACAAAAACAACGTACGATATTAAAACGCCGCTTTCAGGGCACAGTGGAAGTGATGAAAAATTTATGAAGGGATTTTTAAAAACAGTGGAAACAAACGGGGAATATTCTCTTTCATCAGCAAAAGAATCCTTAAATAGTCATCTTATTGCATTTGCTGCAGAAGAATCGAGGTTAAAGTCAACAACTATTGATATGCAGGATTTTTACAAAAAGTTTGTGTAAAACACTGGAGAAAAATTTTTCTTATGGTATAATAAGCAGATGAAAACCTACTCTTTGGCGAATAAATTGTCTAGAACGTACATGAAAAGTTTTCTCATTTGCTTAACGGTTATTCTTCTTGCAACTTTTTTATATGTTGGATTTGTAGTGTATCGCGATATTACTAATACCTATGGGCAAGTAATTAGGGGTTTGGATACTAACATTGAAAGCTATTTTCAAACTGTTAATACGTTTTCCAAAGATTTAATAACTTCAGATGTTTTTGTCCAAACATCAATTGTAGATCTTCCAAAACACTATGAGGCAAATGAAAGTACAACATCAGATTTTTCTGCTTTATTTCAGGTTGCATATGAAATGTATTTAAACGAGTACAATGTAGGAATTGCTGTTAATAATGATTATTATATTTGGCTTGGAGATAGATTTGGACTTGAATCAACTAAAAATTTTTCAAAAAATCGGTATACAAACTTTGTTCGCAATGAACATCCTTTTGTATTTGCACTGGAAAATAATGACTATTTAGATCTTTTTCCTGTAGAAATCCAGCAATCGGAATCCTTTGTTGTTTTAGCCCGTAGTATGGATCATAGAAACAAATTTCTTGATGGAAGTGCTATTT
>CAZUPJ010000026.1:0-12442 GCA_964622185.1 uncultured Treponemataceae bacterium | reverse complement strand
GAGCTTTCCCCGTATAATCGTCATATATTTCAATATCTAATCCTCGGTGTGCGTTGCCTCCCTCTGCGTCTTGTTTTAAGTGCATTTGGAATCTACCATCGGACATTCTGTGAAGTCTTGCATTTGCATACAGCGTAATTTCTTGTAAATACATGCCTAAAATCCATGAGTCAAGCGGAATCTTTTTTGCATTGTCTCCTGATATGGCTTTGTGTAATTTTGTAATTGTTTCACACGTAGAGGCAACTTCTTTTCGGCGTTTTTCTGTATTCGAATATTCCGTAATAGAATGCTCAAGGTTTGTTATACGCTGCTGCACTTTTGTAAAATTCTCTTGTGTTTCTGCTTGCAATGCTTTTTCTGAGCGAAGCTGCTCTTGAACAAAAAGCTGCTCTTGTTCAAGGGTGTTTTCGCTCGTTTGTAATTCATCTTGCATTTGTGCATACAGTGTTTCTAGTCGAAGTGTTTCTTTTTTATGCGATGCTACATTTTCTTGTAGCCTTTGTTTTTCGTGGTTTTGTAAAAGTGCTTGTTCAATGACTTGTATGTTGGTAAAGAGTTCTTCCATTGCGTTTACACCTTTAGTGTAAAAAATTTCTGCTTTTGATAATGTGCCTAATAATTCTTTTTGAGCTTTTTCTGTATGTTCTTTATTTAAAGTTATAGTTTTTTCAAGTATTGAACTTTGTTCGGTGAGCCTAAGAATACTGTTGTTATTTTTAGTTTTTCTTTTTTCAAATAAATCACTGCTATTTTGGAGTACTGCTTGTTCTGTTTGTAATGCAGTAATTTGTTGCTCAATTGATTTTTCTTCGCTATCGCTTTTTAATACTGCTTTAAGTTCTTGTAACTGTTGTTTAATTACAGTTGTCATTTTTGTAATGTCTATGTGTATTGCATGTGCCTCTTGTGCTAAGGGGGGTAAAAGTGAGGTATTCTGAGCTATTTTTTCTTTTGCGTCTTGAACACTTTCAATATTTTTTTCTATGAGTAAAAGTTCGTCTTTTTTTACTTTTAATGCTTTTTCAGTCTCTGTTTTATGTTGTATATATTCTTCTTGAGTGGAAAAACAGCAATCTTCTACAGTGCTTCCTTCTATAGTTTCTTTGCTTTTTTCAATATTCCACGATATTTTTTTTCGGCTGTCGAGTATGGCTTGTAGTCGATTTTCTGCTTGCTCTAGAAGTTTTTTTTGCATCTCTATTTTATCGCTGGTTTCAAGTACACTTTGCGTCTCTTCTATTGGATTAGGATGCTCAGTTGAACCACATACAGGGCAGGGCGTTCCATCAATCAAGTGTGCTGCCAATGTAGAGGCAAGGTGATTCATTTTTTGCATTTCAGCGCTTTTCTTCATATCTTCTAAAATAATGTTAGAGTTATTGTATGCTTCTTGTGCACTTTGTCCATCAAAGGCTAATAATGCATCTTCAATTACTAATAGTGCATGTGACAGCTTGTTTTGTTCTAAAAGAGATTGCTCCAAATTTTCTTGAAATACTTTTTCGTTATCTACAATTTGGGCACAGGATGCAATTGCAGATTGTAGTTGCTGTATGTTGTTATTGCAACTTTCTGCCTTTTGTTCAAAAGCTAATAATTTTTGTTTGCTTTTTTGAATGTTTTCTTGCAAGCCAAGGCAGCCATGCAAATTGTGTAGGGTAATGTCAATTTCTCTGAGTTTGTTTTTCCATGTATCAAATTTTTCGCTTTCTGTATTTATTACATTTTTTTCATGCAGTGCAGATTCTAACTGTTCTTTGCACCTTGTTATTTCTTCTGTATTTTTTTTGTATTCTTTTTCATATTGGGTATAATTATTTATAAATGGAATAATTTTTTCAGCTTCAGTTGAACGCAATATGCTTATTTCTTGCGCCTCTATTTCATTTTTTTGTGTATGCAAGTATTCTAGTTGCTCTTTGATAGTATGGAAGGTTTCAATTTTTTTTGCTTTTTCTTGTAATGCTTCTGCTTCTGCAAATAGCATCGCAATACGTTGTTGGAACTCTTCTAACTGTTGTATAAAGATGCTTCTCTGTGTTGTATGTGCTTTAAGTTCTTCTTCTGCTGTGTCTGGATTAAAAGTTTCTTGTAATAGTTCTTGTTTACTTGCAATTTCTTTTAGTTGTACTTCGAGTGTTGTTCTCTCTTGTTTAATTTTTTCTGTAATGCGTGTAAATGTATCTATAGGAAATAGTTTTGAAAGTATTTCTTTTCGTTCGTTTGAATTTTGACGTAAAAATGTTGCAAACTCACCTTGTGGTAAAAGTACTATGCGAGAAAACTCTTCTGCAGAAAGCACTAGTATAGACCGTAAATGATTATCTACTTTTGCTTTTTGGCTTTCTAATAAGGTTATATGTGAGTGGTTTGAAAAAAGGTCTTGTTGTATTGATTCAATATTGTTTTTGCTATGTTCAATACGGTATAGTTCTGCCGCTTCATCTGCTTCTTTTTGTGTTCCTTTTTTTGTTAGCCTTTTTTTTGGGAGATTACGTACAATTCTATAGCATGTATCATGTATACTAAAATCAAATTCAATACTGCATTCATCTTCTGCCGAACAATAATCTGAGCGCAAATGGCGTTTGCCATTTTTTCTTGCCCCAGGTAGTACTCCGTACAAAGCATACGTAATACAGTCAAGTATGGTAGTTTTTCCAGAACCTGTTTTGCCAGTAATAACGTAAATGCTGTCAAGTTCGGAAAAATCAACAACATGACGTCCTGCAAAAGGACCAATATTTGTCATTACTAGTTTATTGGGTTTCATGCTCTACCTCAATATCTTTTGCAGTTTTTACAAATATATCAATGCTGTCTTTCCATTCGCCATCGATAATTGAAGGATTTTCTTCCTCAATGGCACCAATGTCTTGTAAAAAACTACACAGGATGTCTCTAATGGGAAGAGCTTCTTTTTTTTCAAAAAGTGTGCGCTTTTTTTCTATGGATACTTCGCTGTTTTTATATGCATTTGTAATAGCTTTTTGTTTTATTGAAAGAATATATGGAAATGTTTTTCTCAAAATTGAGGCGACATTTTCTATCGGAATAATGTCAGTACATGTAAACTCAATAAAGTCGTTAGAATACTCCTTCATTTTTGAAAACTCTTCAAAGCTTGCTTCTATTTGCACCAGTTTTCTGAGTGGAGTAATAGGAATAGGCGAAACATTAATTTCTTTGTTTTCGCTTGTATCAAGTTCAATACGCAAAAAACACTTGTCGATTTTTGCCTCACTAAAAGAGTAAGCGAGAGGAGCTCCTGCATAATATGCATTATTTGTTACTTTTTGGTTTTTATGGAGATGCCCAATCGCAGTATATAAAAAAGGTTTAAAAATTGATGGGTTAATAAGTTCTGCATTCCCCAAAAAAAGCCTCTCAGAATCGCAAGAGTCGCCTTTGAGTGTAAAAACATGACAATTAGCAATGGCAAACAGGGTTTCATATTCTTTGCTACTTTGTTGTAGCTTTTTATGGTTTGCTTGAATACGGTGAACAACTGCTTCCATTAAGTCTTCTTGCGATTTTAGAAGTTCCCCGTTTTCTGCTTTTAGGGATCCAGCTTGTAAAAATGGAATTTGGTATAATGCTGCTTTTGATCCGTCTTTCCCTTGGAGTATAACCGGTGTATCACTATCGTTTGGATTTGTGCATATATGAATGTTTAAGGATCGTAAAAATCTACTCGCATACCCAAGTCTCATTTGAGAATCATGATTTCCTGAAATAATGCAGACGCTTAAAGATGGGAATTGTGTGTTAATACTTGCTAAAAAATCGTCAAATGTGCTAACAGCTTCGAGTGTAGGTATTGAACGGTCGTAAATATCGCCTGCAATTATAAGTGCATCGTAGTGAAAGCTATGAAGTTCCTGCAATAACGAATTAAGCATATGCTTTTGATCTTCAATAAGTGAATATTCATATAGTATTTTACCCAAGTGTAAATCGCCAGTTTGCAAAATATTTAGCATATAAAACTATAGCAAAAAAAAGGAATTTTGACTATACTAATGATATGGTAATACGGGCAAAAATTTTAGGATACTGTATGGGAGTAAGGAGGGCGATGGATAACGCATATAAATCCGTAGAAAAATATCCTAACCATGCAATATATACACTGGGACCACTCATACACAATAAAAATGCAATACAACAATTGCAAGAACAAGGAATAGGTATAATTAACACAAATGTGATTAATACTACAAACATAAAAGAGAACCCTGCCGTAGTCATATTGAGTGCCCACGGTACACCCTACAGTTTAAAACAAGAATTGGAAAATGCAAGTATTGTTGTCGTTGATGCTACCTGCCCAAGAGTTTTGTCAAATCAAAAAAAAATATACGAGCATGCAAAAAAAGGATACACAGTTTTTATTGTAGGCGATAAAACACATGCCGAAGTGTGTGCATTAGAAGCATCCGTTCCAAAAGATACAAAGTGTTATGTTTTGCAAAATGCCCTGGAGGCAAAAAACTTTGTTGCTAATGATTTTTATAAAGAAGCAAAAACTATAGTGGTAAGTCAAACGACAATAACGAGAGAAGAATATGACACGGTAATTTCTGTATTACAAGGTGCTATAGAGGACATAGTAGTATTTGACACCATATGTCCTGCAACACTTGAAAGACAACAAGCATTAAAAGATCTTTTCGAAAGTGTTGATGGAATAATTATTGTGGGTGGAAAAAATTCTGCAAACACCGAACGGTTATACCAAATAGCGAAAGAGCGAAGTGAAGATGAAAATAATACCAAATTTGTGTGCCATATCGAAACTGCAAGCGAAATACCCAAAGAATTTTTTCTTCTAAAAAAAGTTGGCATAAGTGCAGGAGCATCTACCCCCGATGATGTTATTTTGGAAGTTGAAAAGGCTCTTCAAAAAGGAGCATCTTAGTGAGTATTGCGGGAAGCATATCGACAATTCAATTTATTAATACACCGTCAACTGCCAACACTCTACAAGCTGGAAGTAACGTCTTTGTGCGGGTATTATCGAAGGGACAAGGTGGCGAATACACGGTAAGTTTTTTAGGTAATAAATATACTGTTTTTTCACAAAAGCAATTGCAAACGGGAACTACCTTTAGAGCCTTAGTTTCAATAAATGAAGGGAAAGTCGTTTTAACGCCTCAATCTCCTGACAGTAATAGTGTTCAAAAGTTTTCTTCTGTAAATGCTGACTCACTTTCAAATATGGCTAGTTTATTTCAAGAAATGGGGCTTAAAGCAGACACTATTTCTATGCGAATAATTCAGTATTTTCAATCTGCAGGGCTAACTTTTAATGCAAAACTTGCTACCAAAGCTCGAAGTATTGGCTTGCAGTTTCCTGGAAAAGAAGAAGAAGCAACTGAAATTGCACTTTTTTTAGAGCAGAAGGGAGTACATGCAGATGCAGACACCGTGATGGAAATTTTGGGTATTGTGTATGGAAATTCGTCGCATGAAAAAAGAGGAAAGAAAGAAGAAAATCAAAATGACGCATATGCGCAAATAGAATTTGACGAGTCTGAAGACACTATAGTCGAAGAGACAACAATTTCTACACAAAGTGAAAATATGAAAAATGACTTTTTCCAGTCACTATACACAAATATTGAAAGCGCATTTGAACAAAAAAAAGGTTTATTGGGTTTTGTAAATCAGCATCATGTACATCCTTTGCATTGGATTATTTTACCTTTTGAGTTTGGTGAAAGTACAAAAAAAATGAATGGAACTATTCGCATGTTATTGAATTTTGATAAAAAATCTACAGAAAAAATGGTAATTTATGCTTTTTCTTATGGAAAAAATTATAAGGTTGTGGTATACTGTAGGGACATAGGGGCGAAAGCACAACAACAATATGAAGTGCAGTTTTGTACTGAAAAGGAAGAAAGCCTTACATCTGTAAAAGCTTTAGCTGAAATGCTTGGTTCCTGTTTACCTGAAACGGTGCATTGTAATGTGTTGTATTCAAATGAACTTGCACTTGATGGGATTTTTACAATTGGGTCAACCATATCGGTTGTAAAACTTGATGCGTAATGAAAAAAACAGCTATTGCTTTACAGTATCCGAAAAATGCAGCAGCTCCGCTTATTGCTTATAAGGGTAGTG
The DNA here is from genome assembly GCA_964622185.1 of uncultured Treponemataceae bacterium. Taxonomy (GTDB): domain Bacteria; phylum Spirochaetota; class Spirochaetia; order Treponematales; family Treponemataceae; genus CAYJFX01. Next base: position 6,310 of record CAZUPJ010000026.1, on the reverse strand, counting down.
GTACTAGAGCAGAACAAATGCTTACGATAGCGAAAGAACATGATGTTCCGGTTGTTGTTGAAAGCGACACTGCAGTAATACTTTCTGCATACAATATCGGCGAGTGTGTGCCGGTTGAAACATATGAAATTTTAGCAGGAATATTTGCTTTTTTAAAAAAGGTAGAAGCGTATGACAATAATTGACACAGCTACATTGAAAGAAGGAATGTTATTTTCATCTCCATTGTTATTTGATGATGAAAAAAATATGTTTTTGGCTGAACGATTGCCAGTAACAAAAATGCATCTTGATGCAATCCGCAAATGGGGATTTAAAACTGTTATAACCTATGGAAAACCAATAGATTCAGCAGATGATGGCGTCGACGACTTAGAGTCTCTTGACGAATTAGAAGATGAGGATAATCCAGCTCTTTCAACATATATAACCTTACAAAAAGAAATAGAAACTCTTTTTAAGAGTTTTCTTAATGGCTCTGGTATTGAAAAAAAACTTATTGACGACTGTGTAAATATGGTTCATAGCCTACTGGATGAAGATAAGCGTTCATTAGCTGGACTTAACTTTACACAACACCAAAATAATCTTATGCCAATAACTATAAATGCTGTAAACATTGCAATATTTTCAGCTTTAGTTGCACAAGGAATGAGTTTTCCTCAAAAAGATACCATAAACTTAATTACAGCATCCTTTGTTCATGATATTGAGATGTTAAAGCAACCAAGTGATGTAGTCAATAAAAAGGGTGCTTTAACGGAGGCAGAGTTTGCTACAATAAAAACACATTGTAAAAATGCTGTAAATACCATTGTTGAGACATTATCATTACCAAAGGAAGTCGCATTAATTGCCTTACAACACCATGAACAATGGGATGGAAAAGGTTATCCTGAAGGTAAGTCAGATCAGCAAATTTATATTTCAGCACGGGTACTTGCGGTTGTAGATGCTTTTGAAGCAATGGTTTCAGACCGTCCTCATCGTCCTGGAATTCTTCCACATGAAGCTGTAAAAGTCTTGCTTGCAGGCAAAGACAAAAAATATGATCCTACGGTTTTAAAAGCTTTTGTCTCAACCATAGGTGTGTATCCAATTGGATCATTTGTTTTGTTAAATGATGGTTCTACTGCAAAAGTTGTTGAAGCAAATGCGGCTGCACCGTTTTTCCCAACGGTGCAAATATGCATGTCAAAAACAACTAGTATAACGGTCGATTCAATTATTAATTTACAAGAAAAGGGAATGTCTGTTTCTAAGGCAATTAGTGAAACAGATTTGAATAATTTTTCTTAAATTGGACAGGGAAACCATTTTATCTGTTACGGTGAATTTGTGGATTTTGCAAAAAATAAACGCCCTTCTTCAAGAGACCTCGGTAATAAGGGAGAACAAAGAGCACGAGAGTATTTGCAAAAAGAAGGTTATACAATACTTTCGTACAATTGGAGGAATAAAAGAGGCGAAATAGATATAATTGCGCATAAAAACAATATGCTTGTTTTTGCCGAAGTAAAAACACTGCCAAAAGGAAGCATAGAAACACTTGAAATTATGCTAGGCAAAATAAAGCAAAAAAAAATTATAGAAACTGCTAAATGTTTTTTGCTAGATAATCGACAATATATACAGGGCTACATTAGATTTGATGTGCTTGTTGTCGATATGCCTGGGTTTCCTTCAGTATATCATATAGAAGAAGCCTTTTCGGAGAGTGTATGAGTGTTTCAAAAAAAAGTTCGAGCAATACAAAGGGTGATAGTATTTCGGACAAAATTCTGGCAATGAGAACAAAAATAGAAGATTCGTCTTACGTGAACAATGCGGTGCAAGTAATTGCTTTGGTATTGAGTAGGCGACTTGTTGAACAACCAAAAGTATATTAGTTGTTTTATTTTTGTTGTGTGCAGTAGTTTAGCATACTATAGCTTTTTAGTTTTACAGCAACAAATAGTTATTTTGTGGTTATGTTAATTACTGATAACTGCATGGCTTTATGTTCAATTCTTTAAGATGAGACGTATAGCCATGTAGCTTATTGCTTCTTCGTTAAAAAAGTTTCAAGCAAAAAATGTTATCGAAAAAAATAAGGTAAAATAATGGAATATTCAAAAAAAAATAAAAAAAAATGGAACAACAAGCACAAAAGAGATTTTCAAAGAAAAGAAAAAAATGATGTAGTCGAAAATACTTCATTTGTTGCAGAAAATTCAGAGGCAATTCGCCTTCATAAAGAAAATGTTGTAAATTGTGAGTTTTGCTCAAGACCGATTCACGAACTGTCTTCTGCCCTCGTAGACAAAAAGAATGGTGGCGCAATACATTTTGATTGTGTAATAACTAAACTAACTGAAACTGAACAGCTAGAAGAAGGTCAAAAAATATCGTACATAGGACAAGGACGATTTGCGGTAATCTTTTTTGAAAACCCGCACGACCTTAGAAAGTTTTCAATTGTTCGCACAATTGAATGGGAAAATCACGATACAAAATCTGAATGGCGAGATGAAATAGCAAGCTTATACAGTCAAGTAAAATAAGTATATAATTGCAGTTTACAAGGTAACACGGTAAATCTATATTTCTTTACACTTCTCCAATGTTACTCAGCACTGTTTTATACATACGCATCATAAAAATAGCACTTAATGTCATGCCAGCAATTTCTGCAATAGGAAAAGCCCACCATACATTTTCAAGCACTCCTGTTTGAGCAAATAACCATGCAACTGGAACGATAAAAACGAGTTGTCTAACTATAGATACACATAAACTTAAAACACCATTTCCGAGAGCTTGAAAAACGCCACTAAATGTTATGCCAAATCCTGCAAGCAAAAACATTAACGACATTATTCTAAGTGCTGGAATACCTATTTCAATCATAGCATCTGAAGCGTTAAAAAGCGAAAGTAATTCGCTTGGAAAAATCAAAAAAACTGATGTAGCGGCAACGGTAAATAAAAAGGCAAAAGTAGTACTAACTTTGATAGTTGTTAAAACCCTGCTTCTGTGTTTTGCCCCAATATTGTAGGCTATAATTGGAACAAGCCCGTTGTTAAGACCCAGAACCGGCATAATGGCAAAACTGTTTAGTTTGAAAAATACGCCAAATACGGCAATAGCAGTTGAGCTAAACGTAGCTAAAATAATATTCACAACATATACCATGACAGACCCAATGGATGCCATAACAATTGACGGAATGCCAACTTTATAAATGCGTTTTATTATTTGTAAGTTTGGCCGAAAACCTTTTAACGATAAATTAATTTCCTTGTTTACTTTTAGGTTAAAATAGATTCCCACACACATAGATCCAATTTGGCCTAAAACTGTTGCAAGGGCAGCCCCCGCAGTTTCCATTCGAGGAAAACCAAATAGTCCAAAAATAAGAATTGGGTCTAAAATGATGTTTATTACAACGCCTGACATTTGAATAAGCATTCCGTAAATTGTTTTTCCAGTTGCCTGCAAGAGGCGGTTGAACGTTACTACAAAAAAGAGTCCAAATGAGCCATGAACAACTATGTTTGTATAGGCAAGACCGTGTTCAAGAATAGCACTGTCCGTTGTTTGGCTATGAAAGTATGATGGAATAAAAAGGGCTCCGAGCACTACATACAAAAAGTATGAACAAAGTGCTAAAAAAAGACCAGTTTTTGCTGTATTGTTTACCGCGGCATAATCCTTTTGCCCAAGCTTCATTGATAACAGGGCATTTATGCCAACTCCTGTTCCCGTTACGGTTGCTACCATGAGATTTTGAACAGGAAATGCAAGAGAAACAGCTGTTAGTGCATGTTCCCCTATATTTGCAACAAAAATACTGTCTACAACATTATAAAGAGCTTGTGTAAGCATTGAAAGCATTAACGGTAGTGCCATAGTAATAACAAGGCGAGGAATGGGCATAATTCCCATTTTGTTTTCGGTTAGTGGTTTTTCCATTCCGATATAGTAATGGAATAAAAATTATGAGTCAAGTGCTTTATTTTTTTGCGGGTTTGTAGTATACTTATACAATGAAATCAAAAGAACACGCGCATAACCCCGAGTACGATAAAGAAATTGAAAATGGGTTACAAGAACTGTATACAATTCTCGCAGATAGTAATGACTCAAACCTTATTAAAGATTTTTTGGAATGCTTGCTTACACCCTCTGAGCGAAAAGATGTTTCAGCACGGTGGCTTTTGGTTAAAGAAATTCATAAAGGAACATCCCAAAGAGACATTGCAAAAAAATTTAATATGAGCCTTTGTAAAATTACGCGTGGATCAAAAGAGCTTAAAAAGCCTGACAGTGCTTTTTGGAAAATACTCCATAGAAAATAGTTTCCATTATCAACTACAGCTTTCTGCAAAACTCAATTCACGACCTCCTTTTTCAAAAACTATCCTGTGTAGCAAAGAGATAGTGGGACGAATGCCATTGACGGGCGTAGCACGGAACTGGCATGAGATGGCATACCTCTTTGTACTTGTAATGCATTGGGGGGGCGTGAATTACATCAATTTTTTATGGGCGTTACCCGCCAAGGCGGGTCGGTCTACGACTCCAATTCCTCGAAAGTGTGACAGGCACACTTTCTGTGGTATTTCCGTCTTCGCCCTAACGCATGTTTCGAAACTAAAAATTATTTCCCAACTAGTATTTCAATACTTCCTAAATCACATTGTAGGTCAAAATGGTTATTCTTTTTAGAGGGAGAAGTTTGCTCACCAAGTCCAGTCATCTTGTTTTCATTTATTTGAATAGAGCCTAACGTTGTTTTTGCCTTATAAGACCAATCATTTATATCGCCCGTTGAAAAAAGTTTAATTGAACCAACCGCACATTCAAGATGTGTTTCGCCTTCAAATGTTCCCGCTATATTTATTGAACCAACCGCAACTTCTGCTTTAGTTTCAGAACTTGCAATACCTTCAAGGTTTATTGACCCTACATCACTGGAAATATCAAGTTTTCTTGTAGAGATGTTTAAAGCCTTACCTTCAACTAATCCAACATCGGTTTCAATATCAATTGAATCGAATTTTTTGTTTGAAGGAATAGTTATGTATACCCTTGGGTGTTTAATAGGGTTTCTTTCAAACCATTCTTTATACCGCTCATCTTTTATTTCAAGTGTTCCATCTTTTTCTAATACACTTTTTATGTACATGTCTTCTGTGTTCTCTGCACGAACAGTAAAGTTTTCTCCAGTTGAAATAAAAACTTGTGCAACATCTATATCGATGTCAAGCTCTTTAATTTCTTTTGAAGGATACGATAAGTGCTCTTCTGAAACAATTGATTCTTCTCCATAAGGAAAGTCATTTTGTGCACTTGCTAAAAGGTATCGCACATTGTTTGGGCGAACTCCTGCAATAACTGTTGCAACTACTAAACATAGTCCAACTGAAAAAAAGATTGTTCCAATAATTAAACCTGTTTTTGTTGACTTTTTCATAATTTCTCCTAAAAAAAGTTACGGAAAAAACTTCAGTTTTTGAACGTAAGTTTTTTCAAGCCGTTAGTATATTGTAGAAACGGCAATAGATATAAAGTTTGCTAAGCAAACTGCACAATGAATAGAGTGGTGATAATGTAGCCACTCTATTCATTAATCTCCTAATTATATTTTTGTTTTAATTTTGTGTTTTATTGAATTATATAGGTTTTTTATCCCATCCCAAATCCAGGGAACAAATTTCGCAAAAAACCATAAGCCAATAATCCAAACAAATATTCCAATGGCAATGAGTATAAAGCAAGTACCTAAAATAAACAGTGCAACCAAGGGACTTGCTGTAAACGCCCATACTGATACACAGATAGTTGCAAGTGCTGCAATGAATATTGCGATGGCAGCTATAATTCCAGAAAAACCAATGGCCAGTAATGAAACAATAATACCGAAAAGAGCAGCAACAATATTAATCCATACCGGAAAGGTAAGCACTAGAATTATAGCTAGAAGCCATTTGTTTACACTTGATGGCATGCTTGAATCACTCTTTATTCTTTCCTTTTTTGCTTCTACTTTTTGGGGAAGCCCTGCAACGTTAGAAAGGATCTCTTTAGCAAGTTCTTTTGCATCTCCAAGTTCCTCAATTACTTTTTGTTCATTTTCTATACCTGCATCTTCAAAATAATTTTCGTAATATTCAAGAGCTTCTTTTTGCTCTGAGTGGGGTAGGGCTTGTATTTCTTTTTGTAATGCTCGTAAATAATCTTTTTTTGTCATGTTAATTCCTTAGTTACTTATTCCAAAAAGGATTTTTTCAATTCGTTTTCGATACGAAGACCATTCTCTTCTGTA
>CAZUPJ010000025.1:0-12496 GCA_964622185.1 uncultured Treponemataceae bacterium | reverse complement strand
TTGAAGGGGCGAGCGAAGTTAAAATTATGTACGAAGTGTATAAGGTGAATGCAAAGATTGAAAAGGTAAACGCCTTTAGTGCTCACACCGACTGCGTTGAAGCCGTAGAATGGTTAAAAGAAATTAACACATCCAAACTAAAGAAGATTTTTATTGTTCACGGCGAAAAAAAGTCGCAAGAAGGCTTTGTAAACTATTTGGCAGACCGCGGTTTTAAGAATACGCAGATTGTAAAGCACGGAAAGAAGTACGAGGTATAAAAAAATGAGCCCGTGGGCTCATTTTTATAACTTACATATCATTTTTCATAATAACTGGCTGCCCTGTTGCATCCATTACATCTCGCCACATTGGGCTTTCTGGGTCAACACGGTTTCGTCTACTTGTTGCCAATCTGGTTGGCAAGTGGATATACTTATTGTGTAACAATCCAATTAATAACTTAGTTTTACCTGCCATCGCAGCATGCACTGCATTGTTTCCAAGGCGTTCGCAGTAAATTGAGTCTGTTGCGCTGGTTCTAGCTGATCTAATTTGGTAACTTGGATCTATATATTTTAGCGTTACAGGAATATCTTTCTCTTTAAAATAATCTTGAATTTTCTTGCTTAATAACACACCAATGTCTCCAAAGCGTTTATTGCCAGAAGCATCTTTTTCGCCGTTTTCTGCAAAAAGTTCTTGACCAGCACCTTCTGCAATAACAACAACGGCATGCTTTCTCTTTTCAATTCTCTTTTCAAGGTGTGCCAAGAAACCATTTTCTCCTTCTAAATCAAAAGGAACTTCTGGAATAAGACAAAAGTTTGTTTCATGGCTAGCAAGTGCGGTGTATGCAGCAATAAAGCCTGCTTCGCGACCCATGAGCTTTATAAGCCCAACACCATTTATATGTGAGTTTGCTTCCATATGAGCAGTTTCCACCGCTCTACAAGCATGTTCAACAGCAGTATCAAACCCGAAAGAGCGTTGAATAAAAATAAGATCGTTATCTACTGTTTTTGGAATTCCAACTACTGCAATTTTTAAGTTTCTTGCTTCAATTTCTTCAGCAACCTCTAAAGCTCCCCGTTGGGTTCCGTCACCGCCAATAATAAAAATCATATTCATATTCAAGGCTTCAACAGCATCTACAATTTCTGTAACTCGGTCTCCGCCTCCACGGCTTGTTCCAAGGAAAGACCCTCCACTTTTGTGAATATTATCTACAAGCTCTGGATCTAAATCTACTGTTTCATATCCATTTTCTGGAAAAAGACCATTAAATCCATACTTAATTCCTCTAATACGACGAACTCCGTAGCGGTTCCATAAACAACGCACTACAGCACGAATAACATCATTAAGACCAGGACACAGACCACCACAAGTAAAAATACCTGCATTTACATGCTTTGGATTAAAATATATAAATTCTCTAGGTCCTGCCTTTTGAATAAGATTTTGAGCGTATGCATCTTTTGCATCGTTGTCATCATCAGTTAGAGCATCGACATCGTAATGAATTACCTCATTATCTTCTACATAATTTGCAATAAAGTCACCATGAACTTTTGAAAGTTCAATTGGAGAGGGTACTTTACATTCACCTAATGTTTCAATTGTAAAATCATATGTTTCTTTCATAGTTCCATAGTAATACCAAAAAGCTATTTGTGCAAGTACACATACGTCGTTTTTTCAGAAAATTTACTGTCCAAATACTTTTTTAGCATATCTATTGACAGAGCACGTAATTAATGGTCTAATTAAACACATGGAAAAAAAATTTGTTTCAATAGGATGCGTAATTTTAGCATCAGGAATATCAAAAAGATTTGGAAATGAAAATAAACTTGTTACTCCTTTTATGGGTAAAGCAGTTGTTGAATATATTTTTGTGTCGGTTTCAAAGGCACCCTTTATGGTTTCAGTATGTGTAACCCAAAGAACAGAAATTGATACTTTTGCAAAAAAATACAACATAAAAAGTGTTATGCACAATTTTACTGAAAAAAAAGACACGGTTCGCTTAGGTCTTGATTTTTTACACTCCAAAGGAAAACTAGACGGCGTAATGTTTTGCGTTGCAGACCAACCATATTTAACACTTAAAACAATAGAAAAACTTTGCGATGATTTTAAAAGGCACCCACAAAATATAATACGAGCGGCGAGTTATGATGAAAAAGGCAACCTTTTTCAAGGAAATCCCGTAATTTTTCCCTCAATTCTTTTTGATGACTTATATGCATTAAAAGATAGCGAAAATGGGCGAAATGTTATTCAAAAGCATCAAGAAATTGTACGCCTTGTACCCATTCAAGATAGACTTGAACTTATGGATATAGACACTCCAAAAGAGCTTGTCAGAATGATTCAAAACAACAATAAAAAAGCTCCTGCTTTGTAAGCAAGGGCTTCTTTACATATTCTTTTTAAAAGGCAATACTCATATATTGTATATCAAACAAAATTTAAAAAGATACTTCGCAAGCACCACCACTGCACGCTTGTGCCCCTAACGTGTCTACATTAATTGCTTCTCTTTCTCCAAGATTACCAAAGGATACTTCTTTAAAATTCTTTTCTATTTTCCACCACTTGTGCAAAATGTAAACATCTTTAAGACAGTTTATGCATTCCTCGAGCGATTTAAAGTTTTTTGAAAACTTTGTTACCCGCCTTACAAAATCTCTTTTAAGTAAGTGTTCATGTGAATCAGTTAGAATTTCTCCAAAGCCTGCAACTGTATTACACCCTTTCCACAAATCACCATTAAAAGCCTCTAATCCAACTTCAATAAGAGCAGAAGTAAATAAAGCTTGCTCCCCGTATCTATCAATAATTTGTTGATGGGTCAAAACCTCTGTAAAAGGTGCCTGTGGGTAAGCCCTGTCCCCAAATGATGATAATAAAGAAACTCCACATAAAGAATACCTATTATCATAAATGTAATGAGTCACCTCATCCCAATTATCTACTGTAATTGTGTTTGAAACATTGTGTGTTAAATTTTTGTCAACACACAGTTCAGAATTTGTCCCATTTTTTACCCAAGAGTTTTGAACAAGTTTTACATATTCTAGCTGCTTTACGCCAAGTAGATTTTCCTTTATTAAAGACCCTTCTGGAACAGCAACAGGGAAGGCTACCACATAATCCCTTTCGGCATTCCATACACTATCTTCACACATTCCAGGATTTGCTTCAAATAGTTTTTGTGCAATTTCACTATCTTTACTTAATTGAACATGTCGAATATATTTTTTTGCATGTTCTCCATGAATACCAGAAGAACACCCTAATAATACGCTAGAGTTCCCTGAAGGTTTTACACAGGTTGTTCGAGCCGCTTGGTTAATTCCAATGAGCTTAGCCGTAATTTTATTCCACTCTTTAACAACTTCAGCACCTTGCGTTAAGATTTTTTCATTTGTTAAAATTTCAGGATTATTCATTATTCCAGTTATTCCAACACCAATAAGGGCTTCTTTTTCAACTATTTCTTTTGACTCAGGTGCTAAGAATTTAAAATCTGTATACCCTGCTTGAAGCGTTCCCATAATTGCTGCTACTTTACACTGTTGGTAAAAAATTTCTTCTGAAGTTGTTAGAGAACCATTTATTTCTGTAAGGTTACACATTTGAAAACCAGAGCGACCATCTTCTGTATACCCTTTCATTCCAATTTCTACACAGGGGTTATATAAGTGCTCGGTATCTGCAGTAAAAATAAATCCTGGTTCGCCAAACTCTTTTACACTTTCAATAATATCAGCAAATTCTTCTTTTGTTACTTCATCTCGCAAAAGCACTGCAGAATTATTTGATCTTCCTCTTTGTGGGTTTGTTTCATACCAATTCCCCGTTTTTGCTTTCACCATTTCTTCATCATCTTTTGAAAATAAAGCTATAGTCGCACTTCTTCGCACACCTCCTGATATTACTGCATCAGCTATGTACATAAGAATATCATATGCAACTATTGGTCGTACCGTTTTTGTGTTCTCAAGTTCATCCCTTAATAAATTTTCTATCTTCCACAAGCACAATCTCAAAGGTTCTGGACCAGGAGCCTTAAACCCACCAGAAATTAATGATCCTTTTGGTCTAATTTCAGATAAATCAAAATATATTTTATTACCAAAATATTCTGGATATTCTGGGTGCTCCATAAAAGATGCAATAAGAATATCTATAGCTTGAGACCATCCTTCAATGCTATCTGGAATAGTAAACTCTTTTGTTCCACTTGTTCGTTTATGAATTGTTGGCAATTTTGCAACATGATGCTTTTGTACCGAAAAGCCAACGCCACAGCCACAAAGAAGCAAATACATTGATTCTGCAAACATTTTTGGCCTATCGCAATATGTTGCAGAGCAGTTATACATTTTAGCATGTTTTTGTAAAAGTTGAGGTCCTCCAAACTGAAGTGCTCTTTGTGCACCCAAAAATAATTTTTTAGAATAGGCATCCTGTACTTCGTCCATCAAAGTTAATAATTCATTATTTATTTTATCTTTGTAATATGCTTTATGCATATCCATAACACGTTCTACTGATTCTTCCCATTTTTCGTGCCTTCCCAATTCTGGTGAATATCTGCTATAAGCCTCGAGAAATTTGGTTTCGCCCATTAAAGCCCTTTTGTTGATATGTGCCATGTTGTTGTGACTCCTTTATTGATGAGTATAATTAATTTATTTTTCGGAAACGTTACTGGCGTTATTATCTTAAACAACGCTATATACATGTGTTTTTTGTATAATTTCCCACCAACCACACTATATATCATATATTTAGTATCGTCAATAAATAAAAAAATCTTATGTGTTTTAGCAGTGATAAAGTCACATTTTTATATAAGACTTGCATCCGATACAACAAAAAAGCCCCTCTTTCTCTTTGAAAGAAGGGCTAAAGATAATGGCTTTCTTTTAATTTTCCATTGAACCGTCAAACTTTACGGTAGATGGCTCAAAGTTTATTTTTCTTGTAAACTCAAGGGCATCTTTTGCTCCGTAGAGTCTATCCATTCCATTATCTTCCCATTCTATAGAAAGGGGGCCTGAATAATTTACTGTGTTTAGCTCTCTGATAATCATTTCAAAGTTAACATCTCCGTGTCCTGGTGAAACGAAATTCCATCCGCGGCGTAAGTCTCCGAACTCTAGGTGAGATCCAAGTATTCCAGAGCGGCCATCAAGTTTTACATAGCAGTCTTTTACATGAACATGATAGATTTTTTCTGCAAAATCGCGTGCAAAAAGTGCTGGATCTAAGCCTTGCCATTGAAGGTGGCTTGGATCAAAATTTATACCGAGTGTTTTTCTATTATTGAATACTTCGAATAGTTTTTTTGTTGTGTAATAGTCGTATGCTATTTCTGATGGATGTACTTCTAGTGCAAATTGTACCCCGTATTTATCGAACTCATCAAAAATAGGTGTCCAGAGTTCGAGTATTGAATTGTAGCCATCTTCAATTTGTTTAGCAGTAGTTTGCGGGAATGAATATATCCATTTCCAAATAGGAGAACCCATAAAACCTGTTACAACTTTACAACCCATATTTTTAGCAGCTTGGGCTGTGTACTTCATTTGTTGAATGCCCCATTCGCGAATTTTTTCAGGTTTTCCTGCATATTCTTTTGGAGCAAAGCCGTCAAGCCTTTCATCGGGGGCATCGCCTACGCATTGTCCTGTTAGATGGTTGCCAAGAGCCCAGCATTGCAAGTTATATTTTGCAAGCGTTTCTTTTTTTTGTTTAACGTAGTTTGGGTCTGTTGCTGCTTTTTCAACATTCATGTGGTCTCCCCAACAACAAAGCTCTAGTCCGTCATATCCCATTTCGCTGATAATTTTACAGACTTCTTCAAATGGTAAGTCTGCCCATTGTCCTGTAAAAATTGTAATTGGTCTCGCCATATATTCCTCCAAAATAATTATACATATATTCTCATGGTGTTTTCCATGTTTTGTTACTATTAATGACTTGTTGATTCTCTAATTAAAAGTTCAGTTTCTAAGTACACACTTTTCATAGGATTTTCTTCATTGGTGAAGTTATTCACAAGCATTTCGCAGCTTAAGAAGCCTAACTGGTATCGGGGTTGATTTACAGTAGTAATAGAAGGATTGCACATAGAAGATATTTCAACGTTATCAAAGCCAATAACAGTAATATCTTCTGGAACACGTAATTTTGACTTACGTGCTGCTTTTATTACTGCTGCTGCGTATACATCGGATGCACAGAAAAAAGCATCAGGTCGATTTTGGGATCCCAGAATTTGCATTACCGCAGATACAGCCATATCGTAGTTTACTTCACTTAATTGAACTATTAGATTTGTATCTACAGCCATTTCTGCATTTTCTAATGCTTCAATATATCCTTGCAAACGGTCTTTAGCGTACTTGTAATACAAGGGGCCGTTTATATAGGATATACTCTTTTTGCCTAGTGAAAGGAGATGGCTGACTGCTGAACGAGCTGCTGTTACATCGTCTACCGTTACAAATGGTATTCCTACAGTTTTGTCACACTCGCAACATTGTACCATTGTAACTGAATCTGATATTTTTTGTAAAATTGAAGGCTCTATATAGTTTGTAGTAATGATTCCTGCAGCCTTAGTTTTTTTTGCCAAATCTAAAAATGAATCTACCGTAAGTTCTGTTAATTCACTTTCGTTAATTAGTAGATTGTATTGATGCCTTGAGGCAGATGCCTTTGCACCTTGAATTATAAGACTATAAAAAGGGTTATCTAATGATGGTATGTTGAAAATAATTAAATTGCTTGCTTTTGTGTTGTTTGCAATAAGATATTCACTTACACTATATCCGAGAGATTCCATTGCAGATAAAACTTTTTCGCGTGTTTTTTGTGTAACTTCAGGAGAATTATTTAAGACCCTTGAAATTGTAGACATTGAAACGCCTGATAATTGAGATATTTCTAAATATGTTGTTTTTTTGCTATCTGGTAACACAAGTCCACCTTTTTTGTATGTTTATGCAGTTTTGTTGACTTTTTATAGAGTATAACCATTTTTTTAAGTAATGTAAATATATTTTTCTGAAAAAAACATAAATATTCTGAAAAAAAATGGATTATTTATGTGAAATTTCAGAAAAATATGTAATTATACTTGACAATTTTCTGAAATAAGATATAATTATTTCAGAAAAGGTCTTCATGAACAGGAGGTTATTTTATGAAGAAAGTATTAATTGCTGTATTATTAGTTATTACAGCTTCAATGGTTTTTGCTGGCGGTGCAGGCGATGATTCAAAACTTCTTGCTGTTGTTACTCCATCAGCTACACACGGATTTACAGGTGAATCAGTTCAACACTGTGAAGCTCAAGTAAAAGCACTCGCAGAAGAACATGGTTTTGAGTATCGCTTTATGACAGCTGCTGAATCAGGAGAACAAAGCAATGCTGTTGATACAATTATGGCTATGGGGCCTGATGCATTTGTTTTATGGCCAGTTAATGGTGATGAAATGAGAAGTGCAGCTCAAACTATTAGTGATGCAGGTATTCCTTTAATTGTATATGATCGCTTTATTCCAGGTTTTGTGCCTACAGCTGAAATTTCAGGTGATAACGTACAAATCGGTGTAGACACAGGTAACTACTACAATGAATATTTTGCTGATGAACTTGCAAAAGGAAAAGTAAACTACCTTGAATTCAAAGGTGACTCTTCAACAGTTCCACAAGAAAGAACAGATGGTTTTGAAGCAACTGCAAATGCAAACTTTAACTTAGTACAATCTTTTGTTACTGGTTGGCAACGACAAACTGCTATGGAACAAATGGAAAACTTCCTTAACACAAAAAGTGTAGCAGAAATTGAATCAATCCAAGCTATTTGGACACACGATGATGAAATTGTATTTGGTATTGTTGAAGCTCTAAAAAATTATAACGGACCTGCAGCTATTAACATCAAAATCATCAATGGTGTAGCAGCTAATAAAGAATTTATGGGTCTTATTGAAGATTCTGGTCTTGATGGAATTGATTTCATCAGTAGCACATTCTCACCTTCTATGGTACGAGATGCTGTTGACCTAGGTTATGAAGCAATGATGGGTGAAAACTTAGATAAAAAATATCTAGTACCTACAGAAATCATTGATGCTTCTAATTACCAAGAATATATGAATGGAGATTTGTACACTACACGTTACAGTCTTTAATATTTATTCTTCATAGAACATTGCCTACCTTTAGGTGGGCAATTTTTTTATGGTGAAATGTTGCTATAACTAACGGCACCCTAGCCGTATCGCGCAAGTGAGTAAATAATAGGAATTGAATATGAATCTTCAAATGAAAAATATTACTAAGAGTTTTGCTGCTGTAAAAGCACTTACTGATGCTCAGCTCACTGTTGAGCAAGGTAGCGTTCATGGCTTATTAGGCGAAAACGGAGCGGGCAAAACTACCCTTATGAATATTTTGGCCGGTATTCTACCCCCAGATAGTGGGGATATTATTATAGATGGCGAAAAAATACACAAAATGACTCCACATAAAAGTTCGGAGTTAAAGATTAGATTTATTCATCAAGAATTAAATTTATGTAATGATTTAGCAGTGTACCAAAACATGTTTTTAGGAAATGAAGTATACACAAAAATTGGCACTGTTGATAAAAAAACTGAAATAGAACGAGCTCAAAAGGTTCTCGATAATATGCATTCAAACATTAAGGCAACAGCTTTGGTAGATGATTTAGAGACTGCCCAAAAACAATTAGTTGAAATTGCGAGGGCACTTCTTTTTCAATCAGAATTAATTATTATGGACGAACCTACAACAGCGTTAAACAATAAAGAAATTGAAGACCTTTTTACCATAATGAGAACATTAAAAGAACAAGGTGTGAGTTTTATTTATATTTCTCATAAGATGCCCGAAATATTCTCAATATGCGATCGGTACACTGTTTTGCGTGACGGCACATTTATTGAAAGCGGCTTGATTGCTGATATAAATGAGACAAAGGCAACAGAATTACTTATTGGGCGAAGTTTTGTAAGCACTAATTTAAAAGAAGGTTTACCGAACTATATTAAAAATGAAACATATTTAAGTGTAGAAAAGCTTAGCGGTACAGATTATCACGATGTTTCTTTTGATGTAAAAAAAGGTGAAATATTAGTGATTACCGGCTTACAAGGTTCTGGTTCCGCGGATCTTGCTATGGGCTTGTTTTCAGCCAATCCAGTTAAAAGTGGTACAATAAAAACTCGACATGGGCAGTTAAAAGCAAAGCACTTAAGTGATGTAATGAAAAGTGGTATTGCAATGATTCCTCGAAACAGAAAAGAAAGAGGAATTATTTCAGATTTATCTATTAGAAGTAATCATTCAATGGCGTATTATACTTCTAAACATAAAAAGCTCTTTGTTTCTCAAAAGGAAGAAGCTCAAAGATTTGAAAAAAATAGACAATCTATGAGTATAAAAGCCGCAAGCGATTTAAATCTTATTACATCGCTTTCTGGTGGAAATCAGCAAAAGGTAATTGTTGGAAAGTGGTTAAATATTGATGCAGATGTGTATTTAATGGATAATCCAACTCAAGGTGTAGACGTTGGTGCAAAGTTTGAAATATACAAACTTATACATGACTTAGCATCAAAAGGAAAAGCAATTATTGTATTTAGCAATGAGTTTCCCGAAATATTCCAACTTGCCGATAGAACCCTAGTCTTATACAAGGGAAAAGTAAATGGAATAATTAACAGAGATAAATTAACAGAAGAGTACGTAATGGCTCTCAGTACTGGTAGTAAACAGGAGGCAAGAATATGAAATTTTTAGATAATATTAAGGGTGCAAAGAGATTAACATGGCACACCATTACTACATCATATGGGCATTGGTTAAGCTTTTTCCTATTGCTTGTAGTTGCAACAATTATTAACCCATCATTTTTAAGTTGGAGCAATATTTCAAACCTTTTTATTCAAGGCTCAATTATTGGTATTTGTGCCATGGGTATGAGCTTAATTATTTCAGCAGGAATGATTGACCTTTCTGTTGGGTCAACCGTTGCTATTGTTGCAGGTCTTGGCGTAACTGTTCTTAACTCAACACAGAGTTTATTTTTAACGGTGCTGTTTTGTATTGTTGGTGGCTTAACTTCAGGTTTAATAAATGGACTCTTAGTAACAAAAGGTAAAATAGCACCCTTCATTGTTACCCTTGCAACAATGTCTGCTTGGCGATCAATAATAAACCAATTGGGGCAAGGTGGGCCTTTTACCGTAAGTGAAGAAATGTATCAATCCTTTAGAAACATTGCTGCCGGTCGCTTTTTGGGAATACCCCACTTGATGATTTTCTTAATTATTATAACAATTATTACGGCTATCCTTATGAGTAAAACAAAATTTGGCACCTATGTATATGCAATTGGTTCAAATCAACAAGCAGCACGTCTTAGCGGTATTAATGTTGATAAAATTAAAACACTTATTTTTATGTATGCAGGTTCTTTATATGGGCTTTCAGCCTTTTTACTCGCAAGCCGCTTAACATCAATTCAAGCTGCTAGTGCAGGTACAGCATATGAAATGGATGCAATTGCAGCCGTTGCTATTGGTGGCACTGCAATGGATGGTGGTCGTGGTAAAATAATTGGAACCTTCCTTGGTATTTTAATGCTCCGCATTATCAATACTGTTTTAATTATGGCAAATGTTCCACCATTCCTAAATGGTTTAGTAACAGGAATTGTTATTATTATTGCAGTTTTAGCACAAAGTAAAAAAGCAAGCAAGCATTAAGAAGGAGTTTACAATGAAAAAAGTAGCGATAGTTGGTGCAGGTGGAATGGCAACATACCACTTTGAAGGATACCGTTCAGCGGGAGCTGAAGTGGTTGCAATGTGTGATGTAGCCTTAGACAGAGCACAAAAATTTGCAAATGATTATGGCATAGAAAAAGCATATAGTAGTGTCGCTGAAATGAAAGCAGGGAGCCCAGAAATAGAAGCTGTATCTGTTATTACCCCAAATAAATTTCATCACACAGTTGTAATGGAAGCTTTAAATGCAGGCTTGCATGTAATGTGTGAAAAACCTCCCGCTTTAAATGCGGCTCAAATTATTGAAATGCATGAAACGGCTCTAAAAGTAGGAAAAACGCTTATGTTTAATTTTAACAATAGAGCTAAGCCTGAATCCAAGGCTATGATGAAGTACATAAATGAAGGGCTAGTAGGAACCATAAACTCAGCACAAGCCTCTTGGATTCGCCGAGCTGGCATTCCTGGCTTTGGTGGCTGGTTTACCAATAAAGAGCTTTCTGGTGGCGGCCCTGTAATTGACCTTATCCATATGCTTGACTTAGCTTTGCATTTTATGGGCTACCCAGAAGCAGACTTTGTTCTTTCTAGGACATTTGATACCTTTATGGAAAACCCTGCTTTTAAAGGGCCTTGGGGAATCCCTGATTCAAAAGATGCAGTGAACAATGTTGAAGCTGCATGCCATGCTTTTATTACATTTAAATCAGGGCAATGCCTTACTGTTAGATCTTCTTGGGCAGAAATGAATGAGAGAGAAGTTGCGTCAGTTGTGTTCCAGGGTACAAAAGCTGGAGGAAAAGTTGAGAGAATTTTCGGTATAGATGGAATTGATGAAACAAGTATTGACTCCTGCAAACTTTTTACAGAAGAAAATGGAAACCAAGTTAACAGAGATGTTATTACACAGAAAGATGAAACAATGGGGCGCGTAGAAAGTGTTGCAAACTTTACACGAGTTTTAGAAGGCAAAGAACAGCCTTTAAACACCTCTGTGCAGGCAGTAACACTAATGAAAATTGTTGATGCATTGTATGAATCACATAAAACAAATGCACCAGTAAAAATGTAATAAAAAAGATTCTGTTTGATAAGCCTTATTGCTTCTACAGCAATAAGGCATTATTTGTTATATTGAATTATCCTTTCCATTCTTCTGGTGTATTGATATTCATAAGTTCAAGAATTTCTTGATGTTTTTGAATAATATTACGATCCTTTTCACTATCTTTCAAATTACGCAATTCTTCAAAAAGGCTTGAGGGAAAACGACGGGTTTTCCCTCAAGCCTTTAAGTTTTTAATTACTTCGCAATCAATTTATTCAAGCTATTAATAAACAATGAAGGATCTTTTAGTTCTGCACCACTCATTAATAATGCTTGGTCTAAAAGAACTCTTGAAACATCAGCAATGTGTGCTTCATCTTCACATTCTTTTAAGCTTGCTAAAATTGGGTGCTCTCCGTTAATTTCCAAAATAGGTTTAACTTCGCCCATTCCAGCTTGCCCCATAGCTTTCATCATTCTTTCCATTTGAAGGGAAGGATCATTTTCATCAACTACGATACAACAAGGTGAATCGCTAAGACGTTTTGAAATTACAACATCTTTTACGTTTTCGCCCAAAGCCTTTTTAATTTTTTCTGCAACTGGCTTAAACTCTTTTTCTT
>CAZUPJ010000024.1:0-12870 GCA_964622185.1 uncultured Treponemataceae bacterium | reverse complement strand
AGTGATGAATGAATTGAAATTTTTCGCTCAATTTCTTCTGCTGAATAATCGCTAACTGTTTTGCCTGATTCAACTGCTTCTGCTTTTGAAATTACTCCTGCTGTGAGCAATAGGTATTCCAACAATGTTGTCTTTCCTGTTTGACCATGTCCTGCAATTGCAATGTTTCTGATTTGATTTGTTGTGAATCCCATTCTTTTATCTCCTCTCAATATTTTGTAAAACGTACTTCTATATGATAAGGCATGAATGTTAGAATTGTCAAGCAAAATATTTATACACAAAATGGTTTTTTTGTGGTATACTATTATAAAAGGCGTAGATTTAAGAGGAGGTTGGTATAAAATGCTATACAAAGATGAATTGCAAATAAACAAAAATGAAGCACTTGATTCGCTCAATAAATTAGAAAGCGAACTTGGGCATTCCCTTCTTCACAAAAATGAAAAATCAATTTCAAAAGAACTTAAAGGTGCATACGTTGACTTTGAAAGTGAAATTACATCTTTACAAGAACTTAAAGAAAAAATTACTACACTCGACACAGAACGAAGTACAATAAAAGATGACATTGTTGCACTGCAAGAAAAGCAAGCGTTGATAAAAAAAGATTTTACATCGCTATACTTAGATTTTGGAAAAGCACTATTTGAAAATTATACACCGGTATTTTCTGATGCTTTTGGAAGTGTGTATACAAAGGTGTGTGTTGAATTAAACAAAATTGAAGAAACAAGGGCAAAGGAAAATACGTATCGCGAAGAAGCCGAAAATGTTGGCTTCTTTGGACGTGTAATAGGGCAGGCAAAAGCGAGTGTTTCAAAAAATCAAGTAGCAATGCACGAGCAAAAACGAGATATTCTTCTCTCTCAGGGTGCAAAAAAAGTATTAGAAAGTGAAAATGCAGAAAAACTCATTATGGTAGAAGATGTTAATGAAGATGTAAAAAGTATTTTTGAAGAGTATAACGATAGCTATACAAAGTATAATGAAAACGTGGCAACACTTGAAAAACTTGCTCTTAATGAACATGCTGTACAAACAGAGCTTGAAAAAGCTGGTGCTTCCATATCGGTACAACGCCGGCTTTCTGCTATCGATAATCTTATACAACAAAAACACTCTGAACAAGACGCTTTTTGTGCAAATGTAGGCTACGATTTTAGCTCTAAATATATAAGTGCTGATGGCGAAATACTTATCACTTTTCCTAAGGCTTCTGAACAACTACTTAGTAGTATACAAAGTAAAAAACATGAGGTTATTTCATTAACACGGTCAATCGAAATGGAAAATATAAAATCTCTCATGGAAAAAAACAAAAAAGAAACTGAGGCTCTTAATAAAACAAAAAAATCAAATAGTGAAAAAATTGAAAAGCTACAAGACGAAAACGCAGAACTTGATGGTAAATTAAAAGAAAAAGGCAAGGATCTTAATGACCTTGAAGAAAGGCTTGCTGTTCTTGAAAAAGAAGCACAAGTGTAAAAAAATCCTCTGATACCAATGAATAAAAAAAAGAGATTTTTCAAAGCTGAAAAATCTCTTTTTGGTGTAGGAAATAATTACGAAATAGCTGCCTCTAAAGCAATTTCCATCATTCCCTTAAATGTTAATTGTCGCTCTTCTGATGTGGTAGTTTCGCCAGTTGCAATATGGTCTGAAACGGTAAGAATTGCCAATGCTTGTCGCTCAAACTTTGCTGCTAATGTGTACAATTCTGCCGCTTCCATTTCAATTCCTAAAACGCCGTAGCTAGCCCATAGTTTCCAGTTTTCGTTATCATCGTAAAATAAATCACTCGATGTAACTGAACCAACCAAGTGGGCAATGTTTTTTGCTTTTGCAGCTTCTATTGCTTTTGCCATTAATTCATAGCTCGCTGTTGGGGCAAAGTGAAGTGAACCAAAACGTTGATTTAAAATTGCAGAGTCTGAGCAAGCACTCATAGCAATAATAATGTCACGTACCTTTGTGCTTTTGTGAACAGCCCCACAAGTACCGATGCGGATTGCCTTTTGTACATTGTATACATTAAAAAGCTCATTTACGTAAATAGAAAGTGATGGTTGCCCCATTCCTGTTCCTTGAACAGAAACTCTTTTTCCTTTATATGTTCCAGTATAGCCAAGCATGTTTCTAACTTCATTGTAGCATTCAACATTTTCTAAAAAAGTTTCTGCAATAAATTTTGCCCGTAAAGGATCCCCTGGTAATAAAACTGCTTCTGCAATTTGTCCTTCTTTTGCACCAATATGTATGCTCATTGTAACCTCCAAAAAATTGTATAGAAAATTATAACACAGGATAGAAATTTTTGAAAGTAGGGCAAGTATGTTTTTTGTCTTTTCACCATGCGTCTACGGCGGGTCGGGCTTTTCGGGGTTCCGCCTTTCTGCTCCATTCGTGCCGTTTTGGTGGCCATTGTGCGGACATGGCAAGCCATGTCCCTACGGGCACGAACCGCTTGAACAGCGCCCCCTACAATCCCTGGTGCATTGCGTAGCTCCGATGAGTCCTCTGAGAAGGACGAATTTTACGTGATGGTTGCCTGTTATTCTGACATCTGCTTTTTGCTGTACTAGAGGAAAAAGCACCTTTCTTTTTTCGACAAAATTCTACAATAAACAAGAATAAAATTCAAAAAAATGTTATAATTTGTTATAATAACTTATTGTGTTTTTTCTAAGAAATGATAATCGAGTTATTGCATCATTCTTAATTTTAATGCGATACTATCGCAAAGTGTTCTATTAGGAGAATTATATGAAAAAAGTGTTTTTTGCCATGTTATTTGTATTGTCAGTGTTTACAACAATATTTACCATAACATCATGCGATTCACTATGGAGGCATGAGGTTAAAAAGCCTGTTACCATTAGTTTTACAATACCTGAGGGGTTATTGTATTCTGTTGTAGAAGAGCGCTCAGCTTCTAATTTGATACAAAATGTACAAGGCTCTACTAATGTTCTTTCAAGTATAGCACTTGCTAACACCGCTATTACGGCTAAGGTTTCACTTCGTAGTGCTCAAACCGATGCCGTTGTTACAGAAAAAGAGGTAAGTTTTGGTACTGCCCTTGATGACACCGTAACATTTGAAAACTTGTATGTTGTAGGTGACAGTGTGTACGCACAAATAGAACTTATACAAGATGGGTATGCTCCAAGAACAGAAAGATCGAATACTATTACCGTTGTTGCAGGTCTTAACACTATTGAATTTAACTTTGTTGCGGCAGAATTATTAACATACAACATTGCCTACAACTTAAATGGTGGAACAAATTTTGTGAATGCACCAACTACATATACTGTAGCAACGCCAACTATTACCCTTGGATCACCAACAAAAGCAGGATGCACCTTTGCTGGGTGGTACACAAATGCAGGTTTTACTGGTAATGTTATAACAGAAATTCCACAAGGTACATTTGGAAATATAAACCTTTGGGCACGCTTTGCCGAAAGTACCAATACCTTACATTTCGATGTAAACGGTGGAAGTGAAAGTATCAATCCTATAGAAGTAATATTCGGACAGGCTATTGGTATTTTACCAGTGCCAACAAAAGAAGGAAGCGAATTCTCTGGTTGGATAATAGATGATACAAATATAATTACAGAAAATACTGTATGGAATTATCATGAAGATAAAACTGCTATTGCTCTTTGGAATTCTATAACAAAAGTTGTAGCTACATTATCTTCCGACAATACAGTACTTACAGTAACACCTACAACAGACGGCACTGGTGACTCTTTAAAAGCTGCTATGCATGCAGTGGTAACAGACTCAGTTCGCCCAAGCATAACAACAATAACTATTGAACCTGCATCAGATGGTCTGATTATTCCTGAAACAGATTTGTCTAATCTTTTCAGTGATAATGATCCTAGAGAAGCTGTTTATTATACATCCTTAACTACAATAAATGGCTTAGAGCATATTGACACTTCAAATGTAAAAGATATGAGTTTTATGTTTGGTGTTTGTTCTGCACTTACCAGTGTAGACCTTAGTAGCTTTAACACCTCAAGTGTAACAAATATGGGTTGGATGTTTACTGGTTGTGAGAAGCTTACATCCTTAGATCTTAGAAGCTTTGATACCTCAAATGTGACATATATGTTCAGTATGTTTCAATCTTGTTTTTCTCTTGCTACTTTAAATCTCGGTAGTAACTTTAACACCGCAAACGTAACAAATATGGCGTATATGTTTGCATATAATTCAGAACTTACAGCCTTAGACCTTAGTAGTTTTAATACTGAAAAGGTGGAGCAGATGTACCATATGTTCAATGGATGCTCTTCACTAAACACCTTGGATCTTAGTGGTTTTAATACTGCACAGGTAACAGATATGAATACTATGTTCGTTGCATGTGAAAATCTTACTTCATTAATATTGGATGATAGTTTTAATACCACTCAGGTAGCAAATATGTCCTATATGTTCTATGGCTGTTCTGCCCTTAACACATTAAACCTTAGTGGTTTTAACACTTCAAATGTGACAGATTCTACCGATATGTTTAATTTTGTTTCTCTTGACAGTATTACAGTGGGTAGTGAACTTACCAAAAATATTTCCGATTTAATCAATCCAAAAAGTGGCATGATATGGGCAAAAGAAGAAATGGTTTATGGAAAAACTCTCCCCACAAGTGGAAATCCTGCAAAGGCAGAAGCAGGTACCTATACTGCAAAAATGGCGATTGATACTGTTTACCTAAATGGATCTACTGGAGACAACACAAAGAGTGGAATAGATGTTTCTAATGCTGTGCTAGATTTTAATACGGCAGTTTCTCTCTTGAGCGAAGGTGGAACCATTTGGATAGTGGGCACCGTAACAGTAAACAGTGACCAAACGTGGCAAAAACCTACAGAATGGACAGGAGAATTTGCCGTAAAACGATATGATGCAGATGCAAGTAATGACGCAAGCAGTGCCGACTTTAAAGGTCATCTAATAGATGTAACAGGTGGAACACTTACCTTAAAAAATATCCTTATAGATGGTATGGGCGGTGTAAAATACGCACCAAACATTACCGATATTGAATTCACAGGGGATGGTAATGTTTCTGCAGAAGCAACACTAATAAATATAGAAGCAGGTGGCTCTCTTATCATTGAAAGTGGCACCGTGTTACAAAACAATAAAAATACCGTGAGTGTTTGGAGTGCACCAGAGGCAGAGCGAAAAAGTGGCGGTGCAATACAAAGCTTAGGTACAGTTATAATGAACGATGGTATAATACAATATAATCAAACTTCCTCTAGCGGTCCTGTTGCTCGTGGTGGCGGTGTGTATCTTAAAGGTGGTAGTAGTTTTACTATGAATGATGGAGCCATAACTAAAAATCAAGCAAGAACGTATGAAAACTCTTATCATAGTGTAAGGGGTGGTGGTGTTTATATTGATAGTGCATCATTTACTATGGGTGCTGACGCTACCATTAGTGATAATATAGCTTATAATGATCAGAGTTCACAGGAGGCATTAGGTGGTGGCATCTATGTTACAGGCGGAACTGTTGCCATAGAAGGAAGTATAACTAACAATAAAGCTTACCATCAATATAATCTTGACGACTGTGATGGTGGTGGGGTATATGTTGCAGGGTCGGTAGCTACCGTAAACCTAAAAGGTAATCCACGTATTACCGGAAATGAGGCTAAATACCCAGATAATAGTTCAACCGTACTCAATAACTTGGTTTTCACCAACAGTGAAACTGAAAGCCCTGTGAAAATTGATGGTGCTTTAACAGACGGTGCAAGCATCGGCTTAAGCCCAAGTGATACAACTGAAGATTTTGTAGTGGTAGAAGGTGTTATCCCCGAAGGTAGTAGTGAAATATATTCACCATTTGATGAAGATGCTTTAAAATTTAGTTTTGATACTGCTCAGGGTAGATATGCAAAAAAAGATGGAAACAATCTTAAAATTACAGCTATAGGGGCAGGATCAACTCTTAAGCCAAATAGATTACCAAATCAATCAACTGAAGGGGTCGTCTTCTATTATGACGGTACTAAGTATTATGAGGTTAGTGAGCGGATATTAAACCCAGATGACAGTAGCGATACAATGAACTGGACTGTTGCATATGGGACAACCTCTATTGGTGAAACAGTAAATCAAAACGGGGCTGCAGGAAATTATGAAGGTGGCGGAATGGCTGACTGGTACTTACCAAATTTAGATATGTTAAACAGGATTTACGACTATGCAAAAATACCTGGTCATATAGACGAAATGGACGAACTATGGTCTTCATCTCAGGGTAATTATAATGTTGAGGCGTGGTACAGGCGTTTTGACGGTATTTTTCAGGACTACACCAATATTAGCAATAGCTTTGGGGTTCGTGCTATCAGGGCTTTTGACCCTTAAACACTTTAACCATTAAATAAATGGGGCGTGTGCTTAATTAGTAATGTACAATGAACAATGGTGATTGGAAACAAGATGTTGGCTTTGTACCATTTACCACGGAATGGTTTTGTGGTACACAAATAAAAAAACTTTGAGTTCTTAGTGTCCTTTGTGGTAAAAGAAAAGAAAATTAATAGAATAGGAGAAACAAACATGAAAAAAGTACTTTTAACAGTAGCATTAATAAGTGTAATGCTTCCATTGGTTTGCTTTACTGGAACAGTAACAGAAGTAACGGGAAAAGTAGAAATAGAAACAGATGGTGGCTGGAAGCCATTACAAAAAGGTGATGTAGTAGATACGGGGAAAATTATATCAACAGGGTTTCGCTCAACGGCACGTATTCAAGTAGCAGGCTCAAGTGTAGTGGTAAACCAATTGTCGCGTTTATCACTTGAACAATTAACAGAAACAAACGATGCTCACGAATCTGAAGTATTTTTAGATTTAGGCTCAATTAGTGCAGATGTAAAAACAGCACAAAACAAACGAGTTGGTTTTGTAGTAAACACCCCCGTTGCAACCGCTTCTGTTCGTGGAACAACCTTTAACATGGGTGTAGATTCACTTTCTGTAACAAGTGGTTTGGTAGGTTTAAAGGGCAAAAATAACATTGAAATGCCAGTTGCAAAGGGCACGTCTACAATAATAACACCGAGTGGAAAGGTTGCAAAACCAATTGAGGCAAAAGTTGCAACATCTCTTGGGCAACCAGTAACAGAAGATCCAATGCAATCTGTTTCTACAACGGTAGAGTCGGCAGCAGGGAAAACCGAGGCAAAACAAGCACAAGCAGCACACTTTGAAATTGTTGTTAAGTAGTGTAGGTTTTTTTATGTGTGATTAGGGGATCTACGCTTCGCCGCGTATTTCCTTATCATACGACACAATTGCTTTTGACCGCGCTATAAGAACTGCCATTACAAGAAAAATCGCTATGTTAAATATAAATGGATAATCTGGGTGCTCATCAAAAAGGCGTCCCACGATATATCCAAAAGGCGAAGATAAACCTATCATTGCTGCATGAAATATTGACTGCACACGGGAGCGTTCTTTTGGGATAATATAATACGCCATAAGAGCTTCTCTTCGGGGAAACACTATTGCATATGCAGCAGCTTCAAGTATAGTATATATTGTTACCCCAAGAATGCTCTGCATTTGAGAAAGAATAAGAACCACATGACTTAAAATATAAATAAGAACCCCTGCTAAAAGGGCGTTTTTCATGCGAACACGGTTAATTATGTTTTGTAAAAATGCAACAACTAACAGCATTAATGCTGTTCTAATCATGGGGAAAACAGGAACCAAACTAGCACTTAAATTTAAATGTTCAGTTATATAGAGTGAAAAAAAGTTTGTCGTTGCAATAATCGAGGTATTGGTAAGAGCAAGCAAAATAATAACAAACTTCATGCTAGGTGATTTGAAGATAGTTTTTATCACTTCCCCATAGCCTTTAAAAAGGGAAATGTATGAAATGTATTTTGTTTCTTCAAAGCGCACCTTCCCCATTTCTGTTTCGCCACCTCTAATATACAAAATAATAAATTTAAGCGACATCGAAATGGCGGAAATAAAATATAAAACACTTACAACTTCTTGCACAGAGTAAGCATCTACGAGTACAATTGCTATTGGCGAAAAAAACACCGAAAGCATTCCACACATGTGAAGAAGTGTAAAGGCATTCGTTAAATGCTTTTTAGGGCAATCTTCCACAAAAAGACATGTCCATGATGTGCTTGTTATTTGATAAAGTGCATTTATAGAGGAGGCAAGCAAAAATATCAAAAAATTATTGGCAAATGCCCAAATAAAACACGGAATTGTCCATGCTAAAAAGTCAAAAATAAAGGTGGTTAAGCGGCGCCCCATTTTATCCGTAATTACACCTCCAATAAAGGCAAAAATTACTTGCAATACAAGACTTATAGAAATTATTAGTCCAATTTCTGAACTTGTAAGTCCGTTTTCTGCCATGTAAAGACTTGCAAAAGGTGAAAAAAGCGAAAAAGGAATAAACCAAAGAGGCTCTGTAATAAGCGAAATTTTTGGGTTGCCTTTAAGTTCAACGAAAGTGTGCACCAAATCATGATTCTTTATGCTTTTCATAAAACCTCTGCAGAAAATGTTTTTTTAATTTCTTCTATTCTTTTTATGTCATAGATTCCGTTGTGTTTAGAAATAAGCTGTTTTTCATACCATACGGTATCATGCCATGTTTCCAATTTGTAGCCACTATTGGTAAAAATGCCAATTTTTGAAAAGCCAAGAGAAGCGTGTATGGCGTCGCTTGCAGGATTTGGGCTTGTTACACAGGCATAGGCCATTACAAATCCTTGTTTTTCTAATAAATTCAATAGGGTTTTATAAAGGGCTTTTCCTACGCCTTTTCCTTGTTGCTTTTTATCAACATACACCGAAGTTTCTACCGCCCAATCATATGCTTTTCGTTCTCTAAATCTTGTAGCGTATGCGTAGCCCACAATTTTTTCATCTATTTCTGCAACAACGTATGGATATATGCCCGAAATTTTTTCTACTCGTTCAAAAAAATCTTCTTTTGTTGGCACATTGTATTCAAAAGTAATGGCGGTATATTCTACATAGTATTTGTAAATAGCTCGAAGGCTATTTGAATCTTTAGCTGTTGCAAAACGAATGGTAATCATATATTAGTTTTACCACGGAAAAGATATTTTTGCAATAAGTCTTTTTGTTGTTGCATTTGTAAACGAATCGGTATAAAATTACAATTGACAATGAAAAACCTACATAACATAAAAAGACTTTTTAAACCTCTCGACTTTGTAATTATTGCAATTGCACTTGGGTTAATAGTCTTGTCTCTTTTTTTTACTTTTTCAACTCGAGAGGATGGTGAAAGCCTTATTGTTACAACTCCCGACGGGGACTGGGTATACGCTTTATCGGATGATGTTACTATCGACTCAAAAGGTACACTTGGTAACTCTGTCATTGTTATCGATGAAGGGAAAGCCTTTTTTGTAAGCTCTCCTTGCGATAATCAACTCTGTGTGCACTCCAATCCTATTCACAGCTCTTCACAGTTTATAGCATGTCTCCCCAATCAAATATTTATTCGTGTAGAATCAACGGAAGTAGATGTATCCCAAGCACTGGATGATGAATTGGATGTAATAGGATTTTAGGATTAAAAATGCTCTATTTGTAAGATTTTTGAATATCAAAAGGTATAGGGATTGTAATAACCTCGCAGTCGGGGTTATTCAAAAAACCTAGATGCTTTTTAGGTATGGTAAGCTGTATGGCAGCAAGCTGTAATCGTTTTATTCTTAAGTGCTTTTTTAATAGTTTATTAAGTTTAAAGTTGCCATATTTATCGTCTCCAGCAATTGGTGTGCCGTTTTTTGCAAGGTGTATTCTTATTTGATGCATTCTGCCTGTGTCTAGTTGTAAGTGTACCAAATTAAGGTTGTGTGTTTGCGTGCCTTCGTTTGCTTCAAGCGAAACAGACTCGGTTTTTTCTACATTAAAATGAGTACGTGCCTGTTTTGTTACCCCTTTGTGGGTAATTGAGTCGGTAATGGATCCGCTTGCTTTTGGAAAATCACCTGTACACACAGCATAATACTCTTTTTGAATCTCTTTTCCTGAAATTAAATCTGTCCATTTACTTGCCGATGCAGCATTTTTTGCAACAATCAAAAGACCTTCGGTGTCTTTGTCCAATCTATGCACAAGATATATTTTTTTTTCAACCTGTTTTGCAAGTACAGTGTCAACACTGTGAACTATGCCTTGACCGCCTTGAGTTGCAAGTCCGCTGGGCTTATTAATTATGTAAATATCATCGTTTTCATATATTATGGGTACGCTATTCATCCGATATACTATATATCATATCGTCCAAATCTTCAAGATGATACAAAAAGGATTATTAAATGGAAAAAAATAAACATGTGCTGTCCATGCTGTTTGCACTGCTTTTGCTGCTTTGTCCGCTTGCGTCAGAAGAGTTTTATTCGCCCGATTGGGGCTACTCTATAGACTTGCCAGAAGGTTTTAATGTAACTTCTGCTCAAGATAATGCACGCTACCAGTTTGATCATTCATTGCTTCCAATTACCTTTGTTATTGCTTCCTACCCACTTGAAAGGTACGAAAATACCAGTGTAGCCTTAGAAAGCGTCTATACAAGTTTGCAACTACAGGGCGAAACTATTGCGGTAACGTGGAGCCAAACTGAAAACAAGCTGGGTTATTTTTCTATGAAAGCAAGCGATGTTCCCTATACTGGTTGGGCAGCTGCAGTAGAGCTTCCCAATAACAAGGGTGTAACCGTTCTTTTATCATATGCACCAAAAAGCCCCTATGCCTTGTATGAGCAAATAATGGTTTCTGCCTTAGATTCTTTTAGCCCAGACATGGAAAATGATTTAGAAGTTGGAATATTTACCCATTATGGATTTCCAAACGAGGGAGATAAAAACATAGAAATCGAAATTGGCGGAAAAACTATTCAAACAGTGCTCGATAAAAGTGATTCTATGGCAAGCGACTTTGTTATGCAAAGAGAATATGCTATACTTACCTATTTTGCCGAAACACCCATGTGGAAACAAGCGTGGCAAAGATTTTACAGGATGATGTATCGCGATTCATACGAGAGGCTCGAAAGGGTTGCGTCTTCAATATATAATGCTTTGTATGAAGACATTAAAAAAGATAACCCACAAAATTATAGCAGAGTATTTGCTCAAACAATGCTTAGTTGGACACAAGGATTTACTTACGAGCGCATTCCTTTAGGAACAGATTTTACGCCTCTGCCTGCAATTTTAGAAGGTTTTGGCTCCGATTGCGATTCTAGGGCACTTCTTTTGTCGGTGCTTATGGCACAAATGGATTACAACACAATGCTTTTTGTTTCAAGAGACTATGGGCACGCTTTTTTTGGTATCGATATTGAAGGCGATGGTGCTCGCCTTGAGGAAAATGGCATTAATTACCTATTGGGCGAAACCACCGCAGATGTTTCAATTGGTCTTGTTCCGCAAGACATGAGTGAAATATCAAAGTGGATTGCCATTGAAGGATTGTAAGTTTTAGCCAAGAAAAGGTGATGTAGCATTAACCAAGAGTTCATACGCGTCTTCTTTTGTTGTTGCTTCTAGTAGAGAATCTCGTAATTCTCTGTTTTTTAGCTTTGAGCTAAAAAATGAAAGCGTTTGTAGGTAGTAGGCGTGCTGGTTATACGCTGCGGCAATCATAAAAAGAAGTTTTACAGGTTCATCATCAATCGTTTGAAAATCAATGATGTCAACTTTGCTAATACCAACGGCCATAACAAGGTCTGTTACAGAAGAAAGACGTACATGCGGAATAGCTATGCTTCTTCCAATGGCGGTTGACATTAATTCTTCTCGTTTTATTATTTCATTTGAAAGTTCTTCCGAATTCTTAACTTGCGGGGCTGAGCTTAAACTATTTGCTAACGCTACTAAAGCATCGTGTTTTGTCGAATGGTCTAAAAAAACTATTCTGTCTGGAGACAAAATATTCTTTATTTGTATTTGATTTGTTGGTATCGAATTTCTTGTTCCTGTTGAAAGTCTATCGTTTACCCATTTTTCAATTTCGCTTTTTTTGAATCTCCAAACAGTTCCAATTTTCCCTGATGGAATTTCGCCTTTTTGTGCCCAATCATAAACTGTTCTTTCTGAGACACGTAAATATTTAGCAACTTCTTCGATTGTAAGAATTTCTTCTTCCACTACTACGCTCCTGCATTACCTATAAGCCATTTTAAAAAAATGCAATATCACTCCATCGTGATACACAGTGAAACATATTTTGCACTATAAACAACACTTTGTCAACCCTTGCTGGTTGTGCTTTGCTTAATTTAAATTTTCCTGATTATGCTTGCTTGTCTGCTAATTCGTGTAATGCGTCATAAGGATATAGTTTGCCTAATGTCGTATACACAAGATTTTCTTTAGTACTTCCAAAGCAAATAGGTGTGTCAGGCGGTGCAAATTCTGATAGTACTTGTCTGCAAATCCCGCAAGGACTCACTGGGTATTCTGCGTTTGGTGTTGCAATGGCAAGCGATTTAAATGTCTTATATCCCCTTGTAATTGCAGTAAACATCCCAGTGCGTTCAGCACAATTTGTGGCCCCAAAAGATCTGTTTTCAACGTTTACTCCAGTAATTACTGTTCCATCTTCCATTAAAAATGCAGCACCTACTGGAAAGTTTGAGTATGGAGAATACGATTCTTTTGCTGCTTCGTATGCTTTAGCATATAAATCCATTATGTCCATGAGTTCTCCTTCTTTGTGTTAAAAAAAACATTTGCAATTTTTTTTAGCCCCTTGCCTAGAAAGCCTACTCTATTATACCATACACGAGCATGAAAA
>CAZUPJ010000023.1:9463-12875 GCA_964622185.1 uncultured Treponemataceae bacterium | reverse complement strand
TTTCTTGCTTCTTGCATAACAGCTTCTGCATAACCAGCATTAACAATAACACATACTAACACATTATTTGTTTTTTCACTCACGTTATTATTCTCCAAAAATATAGTAAAAAGGACACCCGTGTGTTCACTTTGTTTTTGCATTGCATTTATCAGTGCCTCGATAGGGCAAGGCGTTTCCTTTTCTTGCATAAATGCAATAAGGGTCTTTTTGGTTTGCCCTAAACCAATTTTTTGCAAAAGTGCCAATTCAGCAGTACCACGAGAGTCAAAACTCATTACTCTTTTAACTGATGATGAAGTAATAACATCCAATGCTGTTGTACTGTATTCTTTAGGCACAATCGCCATTGCTATTCTTTCCTTAAATTGCAAAAAACCTCCTATTTTGCACAATATTGCAAAAGACCGTAAAAAACCGTAAAAAAAGTTATAATTTTACACAAAAAGCATTGACATTTTTCTTGTCGTAGTGTATATTCATGTCAACAAGAAAATTATTTAGAAAAGGGTCGCATTTCCTCCTCCTTTGGCGACCCTTTTTTTTATTTTAAACTATATTTACTAATCCCGCAAGTAGCAAAAAACTTCGTTCATATATTTTTTGCATTCATAAAACCAACTTCCAATATGTGGTGCCTCTTTTACAAGTATAAGTTTTTTTGGCATTTTTGCAGCCGCAAAAAGTTCATGTGCACAAAGTGGTTTAACCAAGGTATCGTTTTCTCCATGGAATAATAAAAGAGGTGTTTTATTTGTACTGTCATTTTTCAAAAGAGTGTTTTGGGGATTGCTTTTTCCAAGAAAAAAACCATTTGCAACAAAATTTAAAAAAGATGCACTAGCATAAATTCCCGCAATAAAAAAAGTGCTTACCCAATTTTTTGGAAAAAAACTTTGTATCATATTTTTTACATTTTTAGAAAAAGAAGAAAAAGCACAATCGGACACAACAAGACAAACAGGGATCGAATATTTAAAAGCTGCTTGTATAACACTTGCACCGCCCATAGAAACTCCATGCAGAACAATTTTCGTATCATCTCCAAAGCGATGTACAAGATATTGTACCCAAGATGCAATATCCTTTCCGTCACTCATATAAGAGCCTAAACCGCAATAACTTCCGCTGCTTTCTCCGTGACTTCGAAGGTTTATAGATAAAGTTGAAATTTTTCTTTTGTGATAAGAATCTGCAAGATATGCCATACCAGAAGAGGAATCTGTAAAGCCATGAACTAATATTGCAATTGTTTTATTTTTATTAAATTGAGAATGTATAAGTAAATCCGCAACTAGCTTATTTTCTCCCTTAAACATTGAAACAATCCCTCCAAGGCCGTACCCTGCTAAAAAAGGAATTGACACTTTTTCGATTGGTTTTTGCGACCAATTCTCTTTTGCTTCTAATAAAGGAGTCATTATTTTTTCATCTTTTACATGTGAAGCTGTATCGACAATTGATTTTTGAGAGTACACAGACCGCACACACAATCGTCTAAAAACCATAACTCCTATGGGAAAGCAAAAAGAAATATATCCTAAAAATAAAAGTATAAGACAAAGAACTGAAGCAAGCAAACCAAACCTCTATTTTTTTGCGACAGTTATTCCCGCAACGGCAATTTCAATTGAGGCAATTGTTTCTTCACATGCTTTTTGATCTAGTATAGCAAGCCTAAAAATAGCAGATTCAATAAGTGAATAAAACATATCATTTGTAGCTTTTACATTAATATTTCTAAACTCGCCGCTTTTCTTGCCAGCGATGAGAATTGTAGAAAGCAAATGTCTAAGACGCACAATTCTTCTTCTAACCTTCGCGTTTGGATCTTTGCCTGCTTTTTTTATTTGAAATAAATACGCGAGAACAACACCAAAAAGCTCTCTATTTGCAACACATTCATTAACTATGCACTCAAGCATTTCAAATAATTTTTGCTCATATGTTTTTTTTGAGTCAGCCATAATTTTTTGTATAGACGCTTCTAAACTTTCTGTTAGCTGTTTTATACTCCACAAAAATATTTCTCTTTTATTTTTAAAATAGATGTATAATGTTGTTCGAGTAATGCCGCATTTATTAGCTATTTTTTGAAATGTTGCATCTTCATAGCCTTCGTCAACAAATACATCAAGAGCTTTTTTTAGTATTGCCTTTTTTCTTTTTTCATGATCTACAACAATTCCCATATTATTCCTCTTTTCCCTTATTTTCGTACATAAACAATGTGGTATCTAGTATTCCACTCTTTAGTGCTTTTTTTGAGACAGACTTTTTCCCAAACTTAGATTCAAAATCCATATCTGCAGTAATAAATCCCATTTCCCAACCTGGAAAACTTTTTATTAAATCGGACATGTCTTTGTATAACATGTTGATTTCTTCTTCTGTTCCAATTCTCTCTCCATATGGAGGGTTTGACAATATAAGTCCTGAATCATAAGGTGCTGAAAGTTCTCTAAAGTCGGCAATATCAATTTCAGGTCGCGGAATCCTGTTATCAGATCCTATAAGTTGCAAGGCACGCCCTGCAGTAACGCAAGCCCTTTCAATGTTTTCACGAGCCCTTTCAACTGCTGAAAAATCTATATCGGTACCAGTTATGCGACACAACACATCTGTGCGTATTTTTTCTGCCTCTTTACATTTTATTTCTTCTGCTTGTTTTGCATTAAAAATTGGCAAATTTTCTAAATCAAATCTGCGCCCAAAACCTGGAGCTACATTATGGGCATACAGCATAGCTTCACTTACAATGGTGCCTGACCCACAAAAAGCATCGTGTAGAGGAGTTTTTCTTCTCCAGCACATTACATGTAAGAGGGTTGCTGCAAGTGTTTCGCGAATAGGAGCTACACCTCCATCCATTCGGTAACCACGCCTATTAAGAGGTTTCCCCGATAAATCTAATAATACACTTACTTCATTTTTTTCTATGTATATACGTATGTCTGCCTTATTTCCTGTTTCAGGCAATACTTCCATTCCCCACACAAATCCAAGCTTTTTACAAATAGCTTTATGCACAATAGTTTGAATGCTGTGCTCGGAGGAAAGTTTACTCCTAAAAGTACGCACTTTATCTACATGTAGGCGAACATCTTTTTTTACATAATCCTGCCATGCAATTGCATACACTCCGTCGAACAATGCATCAAAATCTTCTGCAACAAAAGATAAAAGTTGTAAATAAATTCTATCGGCAGTTCTTAAACATAAATTTGAGCGAAACATACCCTCTTCAGGGCATTCAAATCGTACTCTTCCAGGTGAATTACCTAAAGGTTTATAGCCGAGTAATTTTATTTCATTTGATACTATTTTTTCAGCTCCAATCGAGCATAATGCGACAAGTTTTACCATTTTGACATTATAACAAATATTCAATATTTGCGCAATTGTCATAATA
>CAZUPJ010000023.1:0-9363 GCA_964622185.1 uncultured Treponemataceae bacterium | reverse complement strand
TTTTACCATTTTGACATTATAACAAATATTCAATATTTGCGCAATTGTCATAATAAAATTATTCAAAAATCAAATTCATATTTTAAGTATAGAAAAAAATAGTTAAAAACAATATATCTTTTATTATTTTATGCTATACTCTATATATGGAAAAACACTGCGTTCTATTCACAACACTACTCGTTGAAACCTCTCCTCAAGCGCTCCCATTAGGACTTGCCTGTGTAGCATCTGCCGTAAAACAAAACCTATCTCAATTAAGACAGGCAACAATTGAAATATGTGACTTTTCACCGGAAGATGTATTTTTGCGTAGCTTAAACGATGAAAAAAAAGCAGAAATTATTGCACAAAAAATCCTTTCAAAAGATCCATCCGTAATTTGTTTTTCTGTATACGTATGGAACAGATACATCCTAACGGATGTTGCAAAAAAAATAAAACAAGCAAAGCCAACTGTTTTTTTGCTTGCAGGAGGAACAGAAGTTACGGCAAATCCCAAAAGTTTTACACAGCAAAATGACAACCCTTTTGATTGTCTTGTTTCGGGCGAAGGCGAAAATGCTGTGTCAGAGATAGTATGTAGTTATTTAAAAAACGGCAAAAAAACTGATGAATGTATTGTCTACAGCAAACCGTACAATCTTGAAAATGCAACGTCTCCGTATTTAGACGGAACGCTCGATGCACAAAAATATTCAGGAGCGTTGTGGGAACTTGCCAGAGGCTGCCCGTATTCGTGTTCCTACTGCTACGAGTCAAAAGGTGAAAAAAAAGTTCGGTACATGCCTAAAAAGAAGCTTTACGAAGAACTTGATTTTTTTGTTTCTACCGACGTAAAACAAGTTTTTGTGCTAGATCCAACATACAACATTGAAAAAAACAGAGCGTTGGATTTGCTTCGATATATTGAAAAAAAAGCACAGAATATTTTTTTCCACTTTGAATGCAGAGCTGAATTTATAGATTTAAAGCTTGCACGTGCTTTTGCTCAAATTCCATGCTCATTACAAATAGGATTACAGTCTTCAAATGAAAAAGTACTTACATTGGTAAATAGAACTTTTAACAAAAAAGAATTTGTTAGAAATATAGGATTATTAAATGAAACAGGTGCTATTTTTGGCTTCGATTTAATTTACGGCCTTCCCAGTGACACCTATGATGGATTTATGAAAAGTATTGATTTTGCCCTAGAATTGTATCCAAACCATCTGGAACTATTTCAGTTATCTGTTTTACCAGGAACAGATTTACATGACAGAGCTAAAGAGTTACGCCTGACATATGAAAAAACTGCACCTTACTTGGTGCAAGAAACACCAACCTTTTCAAAGAATGACATTGAAAAAGCAAAAAGTCTTTCAGATGCAACATGTTTATTTTATACACAAGGAAGGGCAGTTCCGTGGTTTTTATCTCTTATAAAACCTTTACAAAAAAAACCGTCTGCCGTAATAATTGATTTTTTAAACTTCTTAAACGAGAAACATATATCTTTACAAAAAAAGTTTTTATTTGATGATATTGTGGAACTTCAAAAAGACTTTATAAAAATGCAATATTCAAAAAAAAACGTAAAACACCTTATTCGTTTTGCGGCAGATATGATTGATTTAAATGCTGCAATTTCTGCATATACTGCAGACGGTCAAGAAAGCTGTGTAAGTATTAATTATCACCCTGATGATCTTTTAAGCCCATACAGTCAAGACCCAAAATACTTTGTTCAGCATGCAGAAAAATTTTCTTGTACAGTTGAAATAAGTAAAAAAGTAGAAGATGAAACAGGCGATATTTACTCTATAATTTTTTAAAAATGTCTTCCCTGTAGCAGCTTATTGAATAAAACACTACAGAGGGAAACAAATTTATTTTTCTATTTTTGCAAGTTCTTTATGAAACTCTTTTTCAATTTCATCTTCAATTGTTCTAATTGCTCGCTGTTCTGCTTCGGATTCTGTTAAATGAGCTTCACGTCCACTTATGCTCCATGGTAAAAATGTTTTATTTTTTGTGTCTACAAGCTCTGAGTTAAAAGTAAATCGAACATATTTATTGTTTTGGGTCGATGTCATTTCAAAAGGTGATATAAGCAATTCTCCGTATAAAACATACGGCATTTCAAGTGATGGTGCAGTAAAACTTGAAAGACTTTGGCTTTTATAACCTGAAGCTTTAAAAGAAGCAGTCAGAGCATTTGCAACTCGTTTATCTACATCGCCCGTAACAAAAACGCCAATGTATATTTTTTCTTTTTCCAATTGTACTAGAACCGAAATTGCACGTGCACTTTTATAGGCTAAATCAATGCTTTTATACATTGAAGGATTAATTACAGAAAGAAGTTTAAGATAGGCTTCGTTTTCATATGCAATTTCAAGAGCCTTTTCAATGGATGCTATGCCCTCAAATGTTGCCTCGTTATCAATCATAAAATTTATGAGTCCGTTTATTGCAGTTTCATTTTCTTTTATTTTTTGTGAATAGTAGCTTCCTACTTCTTTTCGATCAATTAATGCCAATGCGTATATAGTATTATCTTTTGCTGTCCATGCCTCTTGTATTTTTACCCCTGTAATATCATCAATAAGAGAACTTGTTGTAACAGATGTTTCGTATGTCCTACTCTGATCTACTAGGTTATTCTCAAAGACTTGCGATGCGGTGCTCTCAGATTTTACCTTTTGGCTTAATATTTTACTCACATTTGCAACAGCTTCTGCTTCTGCAGTTACCCTATCTTTTGCATATCCCACTGCTGACAAATACTCAGAATCTGAATATTCTGCATTAACATCTGTCACCCATAAAGGTACGGGTCCTCCCGCTATTCCAGATGATGATGAACAAGAACCTATAAAAAGTATTAATAGCATTCCAACTAGAATTTTTATAAAAGTTTCTTTGATTTTTATTCCAAACATACTGCCTCCACAAGATTTACATTGCCAGATTGTATAATAACGTTTTCTGTAATTTGTTCATATACTACATTATTAAAACCATCATAACATGATATAGTCACGTCATACAATCCCTCATCTAGATTTATACCTCCAACCCAAATAAGTGCAGGAAAATATCTTGATGAGCGGATATCTGCTTGCTCTGAAAACTCTGTAAAAATATTTGCCGACATATTAAAAAGAGCAGCTAAACCAAAAGAGGCATTTTCTTGTAATGCTGAAGTTACTACAGCATTTGTAGTCGTTTTAGATATTGAACGGAGCAATGCCCTTAAATATATTACACCTTGCCGTTGCTGAAACGTATCAATTGCAATATTTTCAACACTTTCCATACGCTCAAGATTTCCATAATGAACACTATTATTTTTATCTACTGCCTTTATTTGTATTGAAGCAATCGAAGACGAATTTTTTATCATTATTGGCAACGCCAGTTTAAAACTGGTAGTTCCCATCACCCCTGGCAAACGCAAAACTTCTTCATGTTTTTCTGGAGCTAACCCTGTATAGCAAAAAACATTTAGTCGCTCTTTATCGTTTGGTATTGTAAACTCTTCTTCAACAGCACTTGGAATTGTAAAAGGGTATAACTTCGATTGCGTCTCAAAAGCAGTTTGAATAAATTTTTTATCAATTCCAGCAGAGTCCATTCTTCCTATGGAACGATACAAAAGAAGACTTACATATCGGGCAAAAGCCGAGTCATAAAACTCAATGTCATCATAATCTTGATTATTACCAAAAATTTCTTCTGCGTCGTAACCCTGCTCATATGTTTCTCTTCGAGCTTGTTCCAACAATGCAGTATACTTTGTTGAAAGCCTTTGTAGTTTATTATTAAAACGCCTAATTTCAACAAAGGCAGCTTCAGTATTTCCCAGTTGAATATAATTTAAAGCCATAAAAAGATTTGTGTATATATCTTCAAAGTCTTCGCCAGCATAGTCTGTAACATTATCATTTAAAAGGTATGCGCCAATTGTTTGGGAAATACTTATAGCATAGTATTTTTCAATCAATTTTTCGGCATCAGAAAGAGAATTATTAGATTCCTCATAATTTTTTGCATAGCGTGCAAGCATTCCTGAATCGAGCGAATACAGAACAAGATCAGTGTTATTATACAGACTCTCTTTTTGTGACTCTAAAACTTCATATGCTTGCGGATAATTTCCAGCATAGCTCATCACATCAACTTCATTAAAATCGCGCATTGAGCCGCATGAAAAGATTGTTCCTAAGAGGAAACTTGCACATAAAAACAGAAGCCACCCCCCCTTTTGAGAGTGACTTTTTGTTTTTGAGAACTTATTTTTTGTGTTTCTCAAAAAAAACTTCATGCGTTATGGGCGAACCGTTGGGTTTGTAATATACTTTTTAATTTCTGAGTTTTCACCAATCCATATTTTTCTGTTGCTTTCAATATTTATTAATTCTGCAGTAACATAATACGTTCTGGTTGATTCATTGTTAATTGCATCAACAATGGTTTTTACAGATCCAACGAGCATAAAGTCTGCTCCTGTTTCATTTGCAAGGCGACTAGCAGTATCTTCGCTTGCCCATTCTTGTTGCTCAAGTCGTTCTTGACGAAGTTCGCCTCGTTGATCAGCATTTGCCACAAAGTCTACCCTTCCGCTGTTTACTAAGGCTGCTTCAAATTTTTGAGCCAAAATAGAAGTGTCAAGATGTTCATCACTTTGATTGCTAAAGGTGCCTACAATAACTACTGGTAACTCACCATTGTTTTGTATGTAGTTTGTGATAGCCGGAGCAGATACACATTCTTGCACAAGTGAGTCTGCAACAAGTCTAACATCTGTATCATTCCAGTAACCACTTAAATCTGTTTGTGTTTCAGCGTCAATTCGTTCTACTTTTGTTGTAGTAGCACATCCAACAAATAACAGTGCAAGCACTATTAAGCTTACAACTATAACTTTTTTCATATTATTTACCTCCAAAAACAAATGCAAACACTTTTGCATCGTCTATTGTATGTTGTATTGATGAGTTTTCATTTGGCATATGAGCTGTTTCTTCCAACGTTGCCCAAACCGCCGTATTGAAACCTTCTAAACGTAAAAAAGCACCTACTGTTCCGCCACCAATACCTATCGGCTTTGCAGTAATTCCCCTAAGTTCTTTTAAAGCTCGAGTAAGCTCTGTTACAACTGGCGCATCTACAGGTGTAGGCGGTGTTTTCTTTGTTTTTTCTTCTTCGCACGTTATAGAGACTTTATATTTTTCCTCAACTGTTTTAATTCGTTTTGCAATTTCTGCTCGAACTTCATCAAGTTCATAACAAGGAAGAATTCTACAATCCATATAGAAAATATCTTCTCCTGGGATGGTATTTACATTCGGAACATTCGCAAGCCTTTTTGTTGGCTGAAATGTTGAATAATTTGATTCAAAAATATCATCTGTGTTATTAAAATGATTTTCTAAGTCATTCAAACTTATGGAAAGGGCGCTTGCAGCAAGGCAAGCATTTGACCCCAAATCAGGTCGAGAGCCATGAACTTGTTGCCCTTTTACAGTGAGTTTTAGAGGAAAGCCTGTCTTTTCTGCAACCTCAATGGTTTCGCCTTTTGAGTCTCCTGAATCTGGGATGATAATTAAATCTTGCTTTCTAAAGAGGTTATATTCTCTTAATAAATATTGAATACCGTATGCAGATCCTACTTCTTCATCTGCAACAAATAAAAGCTTTACGGTATTTTTTGGTTTTATATTATTTTTTAAAAAGGCAAGAACAGCCACCACACCAGACACCAAGCCTTGTTGATTGTCTTCAACACCTCGTCCAAACAATTTTCCATCTCTTTCTATTACTTCCCAAGGACTATTTTCCCACTCAGAAAGTTCACCTTCAGGAACAACATCGGTATGAGCCATAACCCACACTGTTTTCTCATCGCTTTCGCCCTCAATCGTTGCAATTAAATTTGGGCGAATACCGCTTGAAACGCGTGAATCAGGAGCATCAAATCGTTCTAAATTCGTTATGTTGTGTTTCTTTAACCATTCTTCTAGCACCAAAACTTTTTCAAGCTCACCATCACCTCCGCTTTCTGGGGCTATAGCAATCTTTGCCGTTAGTGTTGTTTGTAAGTCAACTATAACAGACTTGCTTTCATCGATGCATGAAAGAACTTTTTCGAAATCGTTATTTTCCATTTTAAACCTTATTTATTGTATACATTCCAAGTAGATTGTACTAAGGTATCAACATCTGAACATTCTGCTTTCCAGTTAAGCTTTTCCCGAGCCAATGCTGAGGTTGCATATAAGCAAGCAGGATCGCCTGCTCTTCTTTCAACATATTTTGTTGGAATTTCTTTTCCTGTTATTCGTCGCGCAGCATCTAACATTTCTGTTACCGTAATACCAACTTCACTTCCTAGATTAACTTTTAAACTTTCACTATTTGCTTTAATATACTCCAAAGCTTTTACGTGTGCAATTGCTAAGTCTTTTACATGCACATAGTCTCTAATACAAGTACCATCTCGCGTATCGTAATCTTGACCAAATATTTGAAGTTCTTTTCTCATTCCACATGCTACTTCCATAATTACAGGAAGAAGGTTTGCAGGATTTTGTTCTAAACCAGTTAATACACCATCTGGGTCGTAACCTGCTGCATTAAAATAGCGAAGAGATGCAAATTTTAAACCTTTAAGCTTGTCGTACCAATCCATGTAGCTTTCAATATCTAGTTTTGTAAACCCATAATAGTTTTCTGGATTTTTTGGATGATTCTCATCAATAGGAAGATATTGTGGCTCACCAAAAACTGCAGCAGATGAAGAGAACACCATAAACTTGCATTCATGTTTTGCGGCTGAGTTCAAGATATTTAACGTTCCAGTAATATTATTTACAGAGTATTTTTCAGGCACTATCATTGATTCACCTGCTGCTTTAAAGGCTGCTAAGTGTATAAAGGCATCAAATCCTTTTGAAAAAGCACCATCAAGATCCGCAACATTCAAAATATCGCCTTCAATTAATCCATTTTTATCAAACAAGTTTTGTTTTAAACCAGATGAAAAATTATCAAAAACTGTTACATCATGGTCTGCTGCCATAAGCTCTTTTACAACATGGCTCCCAATATAGCCGGCTCCACCAATTACCAAAACTTTCATAATACCTCCGCTGTATAGTAATATATTACCATAAACAGGTGTTGTTGACAAGGGGATTATATTCGCAAAATTTCAGTACGTTTAGTAAAAAAACAATAAAAAAAGTAAAAATCCCACGTTGTAAGCACTAATAATAACCCCTATACTTAAGACATATTAATAATAAAGCAGAGAAATAAGATGAACGAAAACATAGTTTTTATGGAACATATAAGCAAAAGCTTTCCAGGTGTTAAGGCTCTTGATGATGTATGTTTTGAGCTAAAAGCCGGAGAAGTTATGGCTTTGCTCGGAGAAAATGGAGCTGGAAAATCTACCCTTATGAAAATTCTTAGTGGTGTGTACACAAAAGACAGTGGAGAAATGCATATCCTTGGAAAATCTTATAAAGAGCTCACACCAAAATCAGCACAAGAAATTGGAGTTTCAATCATCCACCAAGAGCTAAACATGTGTAAACACCTTACCGTTGCTGAAAACATTTTTTTAGGAAGAGAAGAAACAAAAGGTCTTATACTTTCAGATGCAAAAATGAAAAAAGAAGCTCAAAAAATTCTCAATTCACTAAAAATTGACTTAGATCCAAACCATGTAGTTGGCGATTTACCTGTTTCAAAGCAACAAATGGTTGAAATAGCAAAAGCCCTTTCAACAAACGCAAAAATTCTTATTATGGACGAGCCTACTTCTGCGTTAACGGCAAAAGAAATAGACGAACTTTTTACAATTATTAAACAATTGAGAAACAATGGTTGCGGAATTGTCTATATATCGCATAGACTTGAAGAACTCCAACACATAGTTGACAGAGTTACCATTATGAGAGATGGACAGTATATTACAACTTCAAAATTTGAAGATACTACCATGACAGAAATTATTGCAAACATGGTTGGGCGTGAAATAAAAGAACAGTTTCCAAGGACTGATTGTGCCAAAGGTAAAAAAGTATTTGAGGTTAAAAACCTTAATGCGGGCAACATGGTTAGAAATATCAATTTTGCAGTACATGAAGGAGAAATTCTCGGTTTTGCAGGATTAATGGGAGCAGGTCGCACAGAAACAACCCGAGCTATTTTTGGTATAGATAAAAAAGACAGTGGATCATTTTTCTTAGACGACAAAGAAATAACAATTAACCGCCCCTTAGATGCAATTCAAGCAGGAGTAATTCTTGCACCTGAAGACAGAAAAAAAGATGGTCTTTGCACAAAGTTAAGCATACGCCAAAACATTGCACTACCAAACCTCGACTTGCTATGTAACAAACTTGGAATAGTGAATACAAACAAAGAAGATACCATGTGCACACAGGCCGTAAGCAACTTAAAAATAAAAACACCAAATGTGGAAATAGATGCTGCAAATCTTTCTGGCGGAAATCAACAAAAGGTTGTTGTTGGAAAATGGCTTGCAAGAAATTCTAGAGTTATTATTTTTGATGAACCAACGAGAGGAATTGACGTTGCCGCAAAAGTAGAAATATATAATTTAATTAATTCTTTAAAAGAGCAAGGCATAGCTGTAGTTATTGTATCTTCAGAGTTACCAGAAGTGATGGGAATTTCTGACCGCATTTTGGTTATGTGCGATGGTAAAATAACGGGAGAAGTTATGGCTCGTGAAACCACACAAAATGAAATATTAACATTAGCAACCAAATTTGAAAACAAATTTGCTGAAACACATACAGGAGTTTAGAGTAATGAAAAGAGAACGTGGATTAAAAGGCTTATTAGGCATTAGGGGTATGGGAGCCGCCCTGACCGCTTTTGCAGGACTAATTGTCATTTATGTGGCTTTCGGAATAATAAACCCGCAAGTTTTATCTCCCATCAATTTGATTAATTTGCTTCGGTCAATGTCAAAATACTTATTAATTGGTATTGGTCAAAGCTATGTGCTTATCACAGGAAATATTGACCTTTCTATTGGATCTGTTGTTGGAATGAGCGCAATGATTTCAGGAACTCTTATGGCAGGTGGTATGACACCTCTTTTTGCAATATTTATAACATTAATTGCTTGTTTAATTGTTGGTCTTGTAAATGGTCTATTAGTAGGAAAGTTTCAACTTCCACCCTTTATTGCAACACTCGGAACAATGTTTGTGGCTCGCGGTACTGCATACATGGTAAACGGAAACAGAAACACAAATGCAATTGCAACAGGCATAGGGAAAGAGCAAGCAGAGGCTGTTCAAGACTTTTTCTATTATGCAAAAACAATGGGGA
>CAZUPJ010000022.1:1862-13230 GCA_964622185.1 uncultured Treponemataceae bacterium | reverse complement strand
ATTATTAAATTTCTTTTTTTTAATCATGTATAATACCAAAAGGCAGGAGTACGAAAAACCTTCACACCCCTACCAACATTGCAGAATAAAGTAGTACTGCTGGAAAATATATATTTTTCAACAGTACTGAAGTAATTCTACCCTTTTACAGCTCCTGCAAC
The DNA here is from genome assembly GCA_964622185.1 of uncultured Treponemataceae bacterium. Lineage (GTDB taxonomy): Bacteria > Spirochaetota > Spirochaetia > Treponematales > Treponemataceae > CAYJFX01. The sequence continues at coordinate 13,069 of CAZUPJ010000022.1, read as the reverse complement.
AAGACCTTTTACCATGTATTTTTGGAAAAAGAAAAATACTAATACCATCGGTAGTGCACCTACAACAGAAATTGCATTAATAAGTGACCAATCGTAGGATAGTTCTCCAAGATAACGAAGTGCAATACCTACAGACAATGTTCTAAGATTATCATTTTGAATAAGTGTAGCAGCATGTAAGTAATCATCCCATGTTTGTAAAAAAGAATAAATACCCACGGCAAGTATACCTGGTGTTACCAAAGGCGTAACTATCTTTAGCAATATACTTGTACGCCCTGCACCATCCACGTATGCTGCTTCTTCAATTTCTTTTGGAATATTAGTAAAAAAACTTGCCATCAAAACGGTACAAAATGGTATTTGAGATGCCACAATTGCAAGAATTAGCCCAAAGTGTGTGTTTATAATACCTAAGTTTCCCATAATTGAATATAGCGAAATCATACGGCTAATAATCGGAAACATTTGCGATGCTAACAAAAGAGCCACAAATATTTTTGTCCATTTTGTCTTAAATCTCGCTACCGCATATCCTGAAAAAATTGCAACCAAGCATGTAAAAATAGCAGAAACAAAGGATACAAGAAAGTTGTTACCGTAGTACACAAAAAACTGATTATTTACCGTGAATAAATCAACAAAAGCATCTACAACTGCATTTTCAGGGAAAAAAGTTGGCGGATATTGATAGGACTCCATATTTGTTTTAAATGCGGTAATGAGCATCCAATAAATTGGAAATAACAAAAACAATAATATGAGCACAAGAAGCACTATTTTACTGGTATTAAATATTTTATTTTTCATCATTAACCTCTAAGTCATATCGCTTGTTTTAAAGAGATAGTTATAGACGCCAACAACTATTACCATTAATAGCATCCAAACGGTTGTAACGGCAGCTCCTGATGCTAAGTTCATGCTTACAAAAGCTTCTCTATAACTGAGAATTGCAAGGTTCGTGGTAGAACCGTTTGGGCCGCCACCAGTCATTGTCCAGAAAAGCGGGAACTGCTTGAAGTTTTCTATAATTGCCATAGACACGGCAACTTTAATAACGGGGCTTAAATAAGGTAAAACTATATGGGTAAATTGTCTAACACGCCCTGCACCATCAATGGTTGCTGCTTCTAAAATATCCGTAGGGACATTTTGTAATCCTGCAAGTAATAGAAGCGTCATCAATGGTATTTGCTTCCATAAAGCGGCAATGCTCACGCCAAAAAGGGCTGTATCTGGATTATTAAGCATTGCAAAATCAGTTATAGTACCACCTGAGAAAACTGACACAAGGTATTTTACTAACCCATACTGTGGTTGAAAAAGCCACATCCAAATAAGGGCAGAAATAACTGTTGGAACTACCCATGGAGTCATCATAATACTTCTAAAAAAGCGAGCTCCACGAATATTAGAATTAATAATTAGAGCTAAAACCATTCCGAGTGTCAACTGAAACAAAATTACAAATATTACAAATGTAAAAGTATTTATAGAAGCCGAGGGCAACATGTCTGCTTTTATAAGCCGAATATAATTTTCAAGCCCAACCCATTCTCCAGGTTTTCCACTTATAATGTTTCGCACTCCATATTCCATAAAACTTTTAATTATGGAATCACCAATAGGTATAAGAATAAAAAATAAAACAAAAAGTAGAGCAGGAACTGTAAGAACTGCTGCATACAAATTGTCAACTTTTTCGCGCGTAAGTTTTTTCATACCACTCCTCGAGACACATAGCCATACATTTGACTAAAAAAATGGAAGCTAGCTTCCAAAAAAGAAATAGTAGGGTAGTTTATTACTACCCTACTAAAAAATACTATCAAAAAAAACTAAAAAGTTATATTTTTATCATTTCCTATTCTACATTAGTTTGAAAGTTTTGCTTCCATTGTTTGTTTAAACTTAGCAATTGCAGTATCTACATCCTCATCAGCTACAGTAACGGCTTGCGCTAGTGTACAAAGCTCTAAATTTAAATCGCTCAACTGTGGAATAAATGCTTGGTTTTTAACATTACTTGCAGCAGAAGCAGCACCTTTTAAAACATTGCTTTCAAGCAAGCTTGCCATATTACTCATCTCTTTTTTTGCAGGATATGCAGGTGTAATATTTGTCATAAAATCACCTAATACATCTTCAGTGATTAAGAATTCAATAAATGCTGCAGTTGCTTGAACTCGAGCATCACCGTTATTAACAAGAATCATGCAGTGAGATTGCAATACACTTTGACCACTGCCATTACCACCTGCAAGAGGAGCTGCTGAAGCGGTAAAGTTTTTTGCTTCAGGATTAATTGCTTGTATACCGTTAAATCCCCAAGATTGGTCATAGTACATCGCTAGTTGGCCTAGAGCAAATAGATTTCTTAAATCTTTTAGTTTTGCATTTTGAGGATTATATCCATTATCATCAAGAAGTTTTACCATTTCAAACGCTTGTTTAAAACCTTCGTTATCTACTGAAAGATTACCTTCAGCATCTAGAATTGTTCCATCAAAATTAAATATCATACCAGTAAGAGAAGATCCTGAAACTGGAACAGATCCAGTAGTTTGACCAAATGCATACACCTTGTTTCCATTTGCATCAGTTAATTTAGAAAGAGCTTCAGCCGCTACGAGCATTTCATCATATGTTGTAGGAGGATTTTCAGGATCAAGTCCTGCTTTTGTAAAAAGGTCCTTATTGTAATATAATACATATGGTGAAATATATAGTGGCATGCCATAAACATCACCGTCAATACTGTGTGCATTTAAAACATCTGGATAAAAGTCTTCTAAATACTCATCTGTAAAAAAATCAGTCATTGGTGCTGCAAGACCTGAGTCTGCTAAACCTGGTACCCAGCCAATTTCTCCATAAACAGCATCAACTTTGTCGCCACCACCAGCCATATTGATTACTTGATTTACAATTTCTCCATAGGGAGCTGTTATCCACTCAATAGTAATATCTGGATTTGCTGCTTCAAAATCTTCTTTAACACCATTCCAAAATGATTCATAGCCTGCCTCTAATAATGCATAGTTTGCAACTTTAATTGTTACAGGACCCGCTTCTGCTGTTTCTTCTGCTTTTGAACACCCAAAAGTCAGAACCAAGGCTGCTAATGCAACCATCACAAAAAACACTGTTCGTTTTTTCATTTTTTTCTCCTTTATGTACAATTTGCATATAAACGTGCGTCAAACACAAACCTTATGCAATTAATACCCTTTTATACACTGTCTCTCATAATCAATTCTGTTTGTAGTAAAACATCATAATGTTTTTCCTCGTTTTGATTAATCAAAATTTCGATTAGCTCTAAAACCTTTTGTCCAGCTCCCTTTCTGTCTATTTTTACACTAGTAAGCTTTGGCTTAGAAAACTCGCATATTGAAGAATTGTTAAACCCTGTTACTGCAACATCGTTCGGTATCGATAAGCCCATATCGTTAATAGCTTCAATTACGGTGCAGGCAATACTGTCTGTTCTACAAATAAATGCATTAGGAGGATTTTCTTCTTCCAACAAGTGCTGTATTCTACTACGCAAAACAATGTTATTTTTATAACCAAACACAATATTGTTTTTCTCTACTTTCAAGCCCAGTACATCCATTTGATGCATAAAACCCTTATACCGAAAATCTTCAAAGTTTGCTTTTTCAAAATCACTCTCTTTAAATTCTCCGCCAACATATACAATGTTGGTTTTGCCACTTTTATGCACAGCTTTTACGCATTGACAAGCCCCATCAAATAATCCTGTATTTATTCTTCCAAAAGAGCCTGTTAAATCACCATGATCAGTTATTTCAAACAAAACTACGGGGATTTTTAAATCTATTAATTTTTGTATCTTTTTTGTATAAAAACTGGAAGAGCCTATTACTAGGCCATCAAAAAAACCATCGGTAATTCTATTTATAAATTCATCATCGCCCCTGTCATAGCATAATGAAAAAAAATAGCCATCGTTATATGCCGTTTGATCAATTTCTTTTATGATACTTCCAAAGTGTTCACTTTGGATATCATCAACGACAAAAAGTATATGATTAGTAGTTTTACCTTTTAATGCCCGTGCAATTGAATTTGGTCTATACCCCAATTTTTCTATAGCTTCTTGCACGCGCACTCTTTTTTTGGGATCTACATACCTATTGTCATTTACTACATACGATACAATAGTGTCTGTTACACCAGCTTCTTTTGCAACATCAGATCTTGTTGGTCGTTTTGATGTTTTATCTGTCATAATTACCCCGCAACGCCTGTTGATTTTTTCTTATATCTTATATTTTCTGTAATTTCAAGTCCTGTGTCGTAGTCCAATTGAATTAGTTCACCCGTTGCGGCAGGACGTTGTCGAGTACAATAATCGACTTCCCAATCTGGTTTTTCAGTTTCTTTATTCCAAGGACGTACTTTCCATTGATAACCTCGGTATGGATCTCTTGTGTCGTTCATAAACTCTATAATTCTATTATGTAAGTTATCCCGAATTTCCTTGCTTGATTCATCAGTAATGAGGTTTTTCATTTCAGCTTTATCATTCACGGTATCATACAACTCATCAGTTTCATCTAATAGGTGTACGGCCATTTTATGTGTGTCGGTAATTGCAGCTCTCATAAATTGAATTCCACCAAAACCATCGTGATCTATTTCGTAGCGATGAAATTCTGCAAACACGGTATCTCTAAAAGTTGTAGTTTCTGTGCTATTGGAAAATTTTTCAGGAGCTTCAATAATAGGTCTCATTGACTTTCCTTGAAGAACCGGTGGAGCTTCAACATCAAAATAGTCTAAAATTGTGGGAAGAATATCTATGTGAGTTGTTACACTTGGGTATACGGCACCTTTTGGAGATTGACAATAGGCTCCTCCTTTAATAATAAAAGGAATGTGTGCAATTTCTTCATACACGCTAGGGCCTTTAGCCGCAAGTGAATGAGCCCGTAAGGCATCTCCATGATCCGATGTAAAGATAATCATTGCATCAGGTGCATATTTTTTAATTTTTTCAAGAACTCTACCTATTTCATAGTCTACAAAAGAATTACAGCCTAAAAAGAGCTGAGGAGAAATTTTTAAAGCATCTTTATCTTCATGTAATTTGTCTCCTGCCCAAAGTTTTTGTAATAAAGGTTTTCCTTCTAGAGTATCATAAAGATTTTCGCTTCTTGGCATTTCATAGTTTTCATACATTGATGCATAGGGTTCTGGACACACATAAGGACCATGTGGTTCATCATAGGACACCGTTAAAAAGAAATCATCGTCTTTATATTCTTCTAAAAAATTTATCGCCCTATTACTACATCTATGAGCAAAAGTAAAGTCTTCATGAACACCGCCATTTTCAAGCGATGTTTCTTCTTTTCTGGATGCAAGTCTTTCTTCGGGGGTGAGTTCTTCCAAATAACAGCGCATGTCGTACCAATAATCATTTTCATACCCTGCAGGGCACTCGCCATTTCCAAAATAATCGCCACCGTCTAAATGCCATTTTCCAATGTAGCCACATCGAACATCTTTTGGCTGTAGGTACTCACCTGCAGTTTTAATACCTGCCCATAATGGCACCGTATTGGTAAAACTTCCATTTGAGTGTGGGTAGAGTCCTGTAAAGATAGCACTTCTAGCAGGTCCACAAACAGGTTGACATGTATATGCTTTATCGTAGCGAACACCCTCAGAAGCAAGTGCATCTAAACATGGTGTTTTCATATCAGGGTATCCATAACAGCCAACCATATCAAATCTCGTTGTATCTGTCATGATAAAAATAACTTGTCTTTTTGCATTCATTTTTGTACCTGCCATAAAAATAGTAGAAATTATACACTGGTGTGTATAATTTCTACATTCGAGTGTACAACCAAACTATATATCTGTCAAGTTTAAATTCTTAAATTTTTGAAAAATAATTTGTTTTTTTACATTTTTAAATCCTAAGGTACAGAATTGGGAATGAATAAAAAAAATAGGGACATGGCTTGACGTGTCCGCATTTATAAGTAAAAAAAAGCAGTGAAATGCTTAAAATATGAACACTCCACTGTTTTAATTCCTAATTATATTCATTCGCAGATTTCGCAAGAATTACGCAGATATTTCTACCATTAGGGACACAAAGGACTCAAAGGTTTTTCTTCGTGTACCACAAAGCCAATATCTTGTTTCCAAGAATATTAATTATTGTTACTTATTAATTGACACTGCGAGCCACACGGAAGCCGAATATTTCGCTCCGAAAACTAGGCATGTGGATGTATAAGCGATTGACCACGCGTAATGAAGCCACGTCACCTGTCCATGGCCCGCTACGACTAGCTCGGTGCGGGCTTTCAGTATTCCCATCGTAGCACCATTCCCACACATTCCCACTCATGTCATAGAGCCCAAGGGGGGTCTTGTTACCGCTCTTTGCTGTAGCTGGAGTGGCACTTCCAGCTGTTCCTACTATATGTGTTTTACCCCCTGAATTATCTTCATACCACGCATAATTTACTAATTCATTTTCTGTACTTGTGCCTGCCCACGTTGTGCGTTCTTTAGCTGTTCCGTCACTATTGAATCCTCCATGCCCTGCTGCATACTCCCACTCTACTTCCGTCGGCAAGCGGTATCCTGTTCCGTTTACATCTATTATGCTTCCATCTGCATTATAATATGGGCTTAAACCTTCTTTTATACTAAGTGCGTTACAAAATTCTATCGCATCATTACAACTTACGTTATATGCAGGACTATCATCTCCCAGCCCATATTGGCTAGATGGGGCTGTTCCAGGCCACGTTTTCATTACTGCTAACCACTGGGCTTGGGTTACCTCAGTTTCTGCTAGTTTAAATACCTGTACCGTTTCTTCTTTTTGTAGGCTTGAATCACTGCCCTCAGTTCCTTGGTATAAATATGTGCCACCGTTTATGGATACCATGGTAATAAGCGGCACAGATATTTTAAGGTTATTACCGTCTCTTTCTAGCCCTGTTACCCCATCGTCCATGGTAAAGTAGCTTTCTTTAAAAGCGTGTGAACCAAGATTTTCTACAAGCATGAGTCTAGCGGTTTTATCATTTGGGCTTAAGCCTATGTTTGCACCATCTGTTAAAGGACCGGCGATTTTTACAGAACTAGAGTCGGCAGTGTTATCAAACCTAATATTAACATGCGTGTCACTTATATATCCATCTTCACCACTAGACAAATCAGCATTAATAGTATTTGCTGTAACCACAGGATTTCCGCTAATATTTAATGTTCCTTCCCATATTCCGATGCCACCAACTCCATCACTATTGTTTCCTGTAATTGTACCCCCACTTAAATTAAAGGTAGAATTACCAACCATAAACACACCACCACCATCACCATTGGAGTGATTACCTCTTATTTCGCCACCAATCATATTCAAGGTTCCTGCATAAAGAGCAACACCGCCACCGGATCCACTTCCATACATAGCCCCAGTTAGAATAATATTTTCGCCAATTGTTACAATAGCACCGGGATGCGTGATATGAATTACAGAACCATTAGCTCCAGCTTGATCAAGAATCCCTTTTTCGGAAGAAGATTTACCTTGTAATAATATATTAATAGGCTTTTCAATCAATATCGACTGTGGGAAAACTTCATTATCAATTATTCTTCCGCTTATAATAATGGTAGTTTGTTCTGCTCTTTCATAAACAGAGATAACATTTACTGCATGTTGAACGGTGGCAAATGCATCACTAAAGGCAATCCCAGAGTTATTGTTATCACCAGAGTCACTTACATAGTAGGTATTTGGAACAATAATCACGTTTGTACCGTCTGTTCCAAGATTTCTACCCACAGGTATACCTTGTATATTCAACTTTCCTACATCGGTAGCTGTTATAGTGTAACCATTCCCCGATTGTGCAATTACTGTGCCCATATCTGTTGAGTGTGACGTTATGTTAATAGAGTCGTCATTTCCTATAAGTGCATCTATTATAAAAATTGGGCTTGCAGTAGTTGACTGATACCTAATGTCACTGCCTGTGTTGCCATTAAAAGTTATGTTACCACTAAGCTTAAGTACGCCGTTACCGTCAAGGCTCTCTGGAACATACACTCCACCTGCACTACCGTTTTGTATTACAACCCCATCTGCAAGAGTTAAGTCATCTGCAGGGTGGCCTGATAGAGAAATAAGAGCAGATGTATTTGTTATTGTAGTTTCTCCGTCAATAGTTATATTTTGTAAGGTAAAATTAGGACTGGTAACATTTATTAGACTGCCTGTATGCGGAGAAACGGGTTTAATTATAATTGGTTTTCCACCATCACTACTCCATGTTGGTGTGCGTGGTTCAATAGTTTTTGTTACATATATAATACCACCTTCAACAAGGGCTTCTTTAGCTGCAGTAAAGTTATTAAAAGGCTCTCCCTCTGTACCGCTACCTGTTGCAAGAGTACTATCATCATTGCCTAAATATACGAATTGGTTTGCAATCCATTTAGCATACAATGTTGTATTGCCCATTACGGTATCAGTTACAAAGTTCCATGCAGTTGTTAAAGATTCATCTTTATACCAGCCTGCAAAGTTGTAGCCTGCACGAGTTGGATTTGTTGGTGGTGTTACCGTATTGCCAAGCTCAATAGTTTGTGGTTCCACACTGCTTCCACCGTTTGCTTTGAATATCACCGTGTATGCATTTGCTTTTGCTGCATCAAATTCAAACTCTATTCTATTTAAACCAGCAACAACGGTAATGGTATTCGATTTTTCTATTCGTACTATATACCCTTCTTGAGTAAGTTCTACTTGTGCATATACCCTATCTCCCACAACATATAAGTCTTCAAATGTTATAGTGTCATCAAGAGCTGTTCCCAAGACTATTTCTTTTTCCGCAAAAATAACATTTGTTTCTGCATTATGAAGTGAAACCTTAGCTGTTATGTTTGAAAGTACACTAGGGGATCCTTGCACACTTTGCAGCATCTGAGATACGTGTCTTTCTTGTGCAACAGAATACAATAAGCTCTCAGGAACCTCAAAGCTAATAGTAACGGGCTTTTCAAACTCATGTTTCCATAATGAATCACATGATGTTATAGTAAATATTGTTGTAAACACTGACAATACAAATAACATGGCAAAAAATACTTTTTTCATATAGTTCTCCTAAAAAAAAGACGCAATAATACACTTATTGGAACCTCTAAAAACTATAGTTTTTAGAGGTTCCAATAAATATAGCATATTATTGTGTTTTTTTCATGAATTTTAGTATAAACTTTCGCAAAATTTGCAAATTTGTGTTACAATTCACGACCAATGTCATGTCTTGAAACATCAACTATATTTTAAGATTAAATAATCTAAATTAAAACCTTTTAATTTTATTAAGAACACCGTTTTATGGGTCTACTTTTTTTCCGCCAAAAAAGCAGCAAAAAACCGCTGAGGCATTGCGACTCCCCAGCGGTTTTGCTTCTTTTGACATCAAAAGAAGTAGTTCGTGTCTTTTCAAAGACAAGTATTTATGTAATAAAAATACTACAAGTGGTCTTCTTCTAAAAAAGTACTAGTTTTTTGGAAAAATAATGGTAATTGTTGTTCCCTTCATTACTTCACTTGCAACTGCTATTTTTCCACCATGAAGATGTATGGCATGTTTTACAATTGAAAGTCCTAATCCTGTTCCTTTAATGGTACTTGAATGACTTTTATCAACGCGATAAAAACGTTCAAAAATACGTTCCTTACTATCGGAAGGAATACCAATTCCAGTGTCACGAATTTTTACTGTAATTTCTGAATTAGTTTCTTGTAGCGTTACAAATACATTCCCGTTTTCAACATTATACTTTATTGCATTTTCTAGTACATTATAAAGCGATTCATCAAGAACTGTTTTTATTCCTTCAATGCGAACATCCGAAAGCTCTTTTTCGATTGTTACATTTTTCTTTTTTGCTACTATATCTAATCTTGAAATTGAACTTTCAATTAAGTCTGTTAAACTGACCTTTTCATTTTCAAAGGAACTTTTTATTTCATCAAGCCTAGATATCTTAATAATGTCTTCAATAAGTTCTAATAAGCTATTTGCTTCAGTAAATATTTTTTCAGAAAATCCTTGTATGTCTTCTGTCTTTGCCATTCCTGTTTTTATTAACTCCGCATAACCTAAAATTGAAGTTAAGGGTGTTTTTAACTCGTGCGATACATTTGCAGAAAACTCGCGTCGTACTTTCTCTGCTTGAGCTTTTTCGGTATTGTCAACAATAATAATAGCTACTCCTTCAACTGACTCTATAGCATCTTTATTACTCTTTACCGGAGAAATGTGCAATAAATACTCTTTATTATGTATTTCAAGTGAAACCTCACAGCTAGTACCCTCATATGACTTTTCAATTGCTGCAATAAAATCATCAGTTCTATTCAAAGTTAGTACATTTTGTTGGGTATAATCGTCTCTTACCGAACCAAAAATATTTTTTGCTTTATCATTTATCGAAACAATTTCTTTATTTACATTTAACAATACAAAGCCATCACCAATATTTTGTGTCAAAATATTAAATTCTTCCGTTTTTTGGCTAAGTTTAAATTTTTGTTTTTTGATATAGCGCTCTTGCCCCTTTATCTTTGCGTAAAACTGGTCTAATTCATCATACACGGGCTCATCAATATCATACAAAGGAGCAATAATCTTTTTAGTTAAATAACTTGAAATAAATGCAGACAAAATTACAACAAGTACAGCTATAACAATCATAAAAGGAATTATTTTTAATACAATTGCATAAATACTGTCCATTGTGATTGCTAGTCGAAGTACTACGTTATCGTTTAGTTTTTCTGCATAGTAATACGTTTGCGTTCCCAAAGTGTCAGACAATCGTGTGCTTTCTGCACTCTTTTGATTAGAAAGTGCCATAATTTCAGGTCTGTTTGCATGATTATCCATGGTTGCAGGGGATCTTCTATTATCAAGAAGCACTGCACCATTTGAATCTATTAATGTAATTCTAGAAGATGTAACAATATTTGTAAGGTCATAGTCTTCTTCTTGTGCTAAAAAAGCTTTTTTTACTTGTGGAAACTCCATTTTTATTATTGTTTTTTCATTTTCAAATATTTGATTATACATTATTGATGAAATAAAAAATGAAAATATGCATAGTGCAATTAATGTTACACC
>CAZUPJ010000022.1:0-1762 GCA_964622185.1 uncultured Treponemataceae bacterium | reverse complement strand
GAAATCATTTCCATTACGGCAATTGGTTTTGATATATAATCATCAGCACCCAAGTCTAAGCCTTTAATTTTATCAAATTCGCTTGTTTTTGCAGTAATTAATATTACAGGAATATGACTGGTAGTAGGATTTTCACGTAGATCTTTTAATATTGTTAAACCATCTTTTTCAGGAAGCATAATATCTAGCAATATCATTTCAGGAATATTTTCGCTGAGGCGCTGTTCCAATTCGGTTGCACTAAAACAACCAAGGGCATCAAACCCTGCTGTTTTTAATGCATACATTATTAATTCTTGTATATTTGCTTCATCTTCAACACAGTAAATCATTATTAATCTTCTCTTCGGTGTTTACCGGTAATTGAAAACTCTACCCACTCTGCAATATTACAAGCATGGTCGCCAATGCGTTCAAAGTACTTAGCAATCATCAATATTAAAATTGCATTTTCAGCTTCTTCACTGTCTTTTTTTACAATACCAATAATGTCTGACTTCATTTCATCAAAAAGATCGTCAATAACATTATCGTATGCAATAACATTTTCACATGTTGCTATGTCGCTTTTTACATACGCATCGATAATATCAGTTACCATTTTTGTTGTAGCATCTGTAAGAGATTGTATATGCGAAATATTTTTATACGCTGAAAGGTCGTTGTTAAGAACAATTTCTGCAATATCGCGAGCTTGATCTCCAATGCGTTCCAAGTCTGTAAGCATTTTTAAAGTTGCAGATATTTTTCTTAAATCTCGTGCAACAGGATGTTGCTTAAGTAATAATGTTAAGCAAAGGTCCTCTATTTGTCTTTCTATAACGTTTATTTTTTCTTCTAGCTTTACAGCTTCTTTTGCACTTTCAATATTATTTTCAAGTAAAGCCTTTGCAGCACTATCTATAGCCTTTTCACAATAGGCTCCCATTTGAATTACTTCTTTATGAAGTACATTTATTTCTTCGTCAATTAAATTCCTCATTAACCAAATCTCCCTGTAATATAATCTTCGGTTTCTTTTTGCTTTGGTAAAGAAAAAAGTTCTTTTGTATCGTTAAATTCAATTAAGTCACCAAGTAAAAAGAAACCAGTTTTGTCTGACACTCGCAATGCTTGTTGCATATTGTGTGTAACTATAGCTATAGTATAACTTTCTTTTAAGGATAACACAAGTTCTTCAATTTTAGATGTTGAAATTGGATCCAACGCCGAAGTAGGCTCATCCATCAAAAGCACTTCGGGGTTTACAGCCAAAGCTCTTGCAATACAAATACGTTGTTGTTGTCCACCAGATAAACTCAATGCAGACTTTTTCAATGTGTCCTTTGTTTCTGTCCAAATAGCTGCATCGCGCAAACTTTTTTCAACAATATCATCAAGAAGTGCCTTTCTTTTTATTCCGTGAGTTCTAGGACCATACGCAATGTTGTCATAAATACTCATGGGAAATGGGTTTGGTTTTTGAAAAACCATACCTACCCTTTTTCGCAAACTATTAATGTTTATGTCTTTATAAAGATTAATTCCATCTAATAAAAACTCTCCTTCAATTCTACAACCAGGAATGAGATCGTTCATTCTGTTAAGACTTTTTAACAATGTCGATTTACCACAACCAGAAGGGCCAATAAATGCTGTAACTTCATTTTCTTGAATATCAAGATTTATAGATTTTAGTGCATGGGCTTCGCCATAATAGACATTTGCATCTTTTATTGAAATTTTCATATAATATCCTTTAGTTAGTTTTTATCATTTTTTT
>CAZUPJ010000021.1:0-13584 GCA_964622185.1 uncultured Treponemataceae bacterium | reverse complement strand
CTATCGACTCAATTGAAGATGGTATGGGTGAAAATGACTGGAAAGGATGGGAACTCCTTACTGCAAAAATTGGCGATCGCTGTCAATTAGTAGGTGACGACTTATTCGTAACAAACGTTGAATACCTCAAAAAAGGTATTGAAACAAAATGTGGTAACTCAATTCTTATTAAAGTAAACCAAATTGGTACTTTAACAGAAACTCTTGATGCTATTGATATGGCACACAGAGCTGGTTACACATCAGTTACTTCACACCGTTCAGGTGAAACTGAAGATGCTACAATTGCAGACATTGCAGTTGCAACAAACTCAGGACAAATCAAAACTGGTTCAATGAGCCGTTCTGATCGTATTGCAAAATACAACCAACTTCTACGCATTGAAGAAGAATTGGGTGCACAAGCAGTATTTATTGGAAGAAAATTTAATAAGTAGTACTTGTAATTACTAATTACGAATGCCTAATTCCTAATTTTGGGAGTTAGGCATTTTTTTGTTCTGAGCAAAGTTGTTTGAGTCTACTTATTTATTGTAGTCACTTTGAATGCTTGTAAAAAATGGGTTACGGTGGTATAATAAATTATGAATAAAATTTTTTTACATGGAACGTGGCAGCTTTCTCTCGAAGGAAGCAGTACATCTATAGTTCCAAAAGAAATCATCGATTGTATAACACAGCCGGGTGCAATTCCGTTTACAATGCCGGGAGACATTCATTCTGCACTATTAGAAAAAAATATCATAAAAGATCCATACTACGCGAAAAACGAGCTTGATGTTCAGTGGGTTGGACGAACAGACTGGGTATGTTCAAAAGAAATAGATATTCCTGCATCATTTAAGGCGGGAAAACAGTTTATTGTACTTGATGCTGCAGATACATTTGTAAAAGTTTTTATAAACAATAATGAAGTTGGAAACTGTTTTAACATGTTTAGAGAGTGGCGATTTGATGTATCTGAATATTTGATCGTTGGAAAAAATACGGTTACACTTCAATTTGAACCTTCAGAAAGATATGCGCTTGAAGCAGCCTCAAAATTGCCTTATGAAATTCCATGCTCACTATATGATATAAGTTCACCAAATAGAAACTTAGTGAGAAAAATACAGTGCCACGCTGGTTGGGATTGGGGTCCATGTATTATGGCATTTGGCGTTTATGATTCTATCTACTTAGAACAATGTATAGAAGGGCACATCGACTATCTTGAAAGCCGTACAGTTCCTATTTGTGAAAAAAATACAAAAGAGTTAGAAGTAGGCCTTGATTGGAATATAAACATTGGTGTTACGTATACCGCTTTTACAAATGCAAATATCTCTGTTACCTGTCTTCTAGAAAAAGATAATGGCGAAAAAATAACAGAAAAAACCTTTGAAGCAACTGTAAATGCCGGTGAAAATCGTATTGAAGAAACTCTAAAGGTAGCAAAGCCTGACATGTGGTATGTAGCAGGCTGCAGACCTGAAGATGATAAAGCCATTGTAGAAACAGGTTTTCCTACATTAAACGACAACACCTTATATATGCTTACAGTAAAAATTGAAAGTAGTAGTTTTTCAAAAAAAATTGGATTTAGAACAATCGAAACAATTGCAGAAGAAGACAGCTATGGAAAGAGTTTATACTTTAAAGTAAATGGTAGACCTGTCTTTTCTAAAGGGGCAAACTGGATACCAGGCGATGCTCTTCCTTCACGCATAACAGATGAAAAATTAGAGTATCTTTTAGATACAATTGTTAAAGCAAACCAAAATACGGTACGCGTTTGGGGTGGTGGTCGTTATGAAAGTAGTATGTTTTATGAGCTTTGTGATAAAAAAGGTATTATGGTTTGGCAGGATTGTATGTTCTCTTGTTCAACCTACCCTTCAAATGCAGAATTCTTAGATAACGTTCGCCATGAAATTCGCCATCAAGTGCGTCGTTTGCAGTCGCATCCAAGTATTATACTGTGGTGTGGAAATAATGAAGATTTAGGTGCACTTACATGGTATGATGTATCAATTAAAAATCGTGATAGATATTTAGTTGACTATGATAGATTAAATGAAGGTGTTATTGGGGATGAAATTCAAAAGCTCGACAGTGATAGGGCTTGGTGGCCAAGTTCTCCTTCTGCAGGACCAAATGATTTTAGCGACAACTGGCATTCAGATGGTAGGGGAGATATGCACTATTGGTCTGTGTGGCATGAAAAAAAATCTTTTAATTCGTATTTAACCATAAAGCCTCGCTTTGTATCTGAGTTTGGATACCAATCGTTTCCTTCTTTAGAAGAAGTAAAAAGTTACACGCCAGATGATCAATTAAACTTTACAAGTCCTGTAATGGAGTTTCATCAACGCTCCCCTGGAGGAAACTCTATAATTTTAGAAAATTTTTCAAGGTACTTTCGCTTTCCAGAGGGGCTCCATTCAATGCTGTATGTAAGCCAAGTGCAACAAGCACTAGCAATAAAAACGGCAGTTGAATATTGGAGAAGTCTTCGCCCTGTTTGTATGGGTGTCATTTATTGGCAATTAAACGATGTGTGGCCAATTGCCTCTTGGTCTTCTGTTGAATATTCAGGAAGATGGAAATTGTTGCATTATGAAGCAAAGAAATTTTTTGCTCCTCTTGCCCTTGTCTTACTAAAAAAAGATCGCAACGCAAAAGAGAAGACAGGAGACTCTACCGTAGCAGGCGGTGGTGTTTTACAAAAAAAAGATGAAACTATTCAAGCGTGCATACTTAACGATACTCGTCAAAAAGTTTCAGGCGAACTTATAATACGTATGATAGATTTTAATGGGACTGAAATAGAAAAAATATCAATCACAAAAGATATTGCACCTGATTCAGTTGAAGCTGCATGGGAAATGAATGTACTAGATTATGCTGCAGAATCGGAAAACTATTTTATCTATGCTGAGCTTATCTGTGGAAGCTATGATACAAATGCAACTGTGTTCCCTACAGTATACAAACAATGCGAGATACAAAAAGCTCATATTAGCGTCGCTGTTGATGAAAACTTATGTATTACATTAACAACTGATAAACCCGCATTTTTTGTTGCACTTGAAACAAGCTTTGCAGGAACTTTTTCTACAAACATGGTGACACTGCTCCCCGGAAAACCGGTTTCAATTCACTTTAAAGGAGAGGATTCTTTATCTGCCTATAGCAGCAAGGAAACTTTCAAAAAAATATCAAAAGAGGATTTCTTACACTCGCTTACCGTAACAAGTTTGCGCGATACATATGCATAAGAAATTTGCCTTTGGCAAAAATTGATTTTACAGGAGATGCTTTATGAGTAGCACGCAGTCGTTTGAAGGCCTAATACCTTTCCCAGGAAAAGTTAAAACACTGGAAGGCAGCTTTATTATCGATACCAAAAATACCTACGGTATAAAAGTAGCTGATTCTATTGCTACAAAAATGGATGTAATTTGTGCGCAATTGCTCGAGCTCGGCTTTATGCTCGACCTCAAAAATGGTGCTAATGAAATTATTTCCGTTCTAAAAGATGAGAGTCTTCTAGCAGAGTCCTATAAACTCACAATTTTGCCTAACAAAATTTCTATAAGCGCCTTTGACGAAGCAGGTGTTTTTTACGCTTTTCAAACATTACGGCAGCTCATTATGAGTGGTAATAGAGCCTTGCAATGCTGCGAGATTGAAGATTCGCCACACTGTAAATGGCGTGGCTTTATGCTTGATACAAGCAGGTGTTTTTATCCTGTCCAGTTCGTAAAAAAAATTATTGATATAATTGCGTTTCATAAACTAAATATTTTTCACTGGCATATAACAGACGATCAAGGTTGGCGATTAGCAGTAAAAGAATACCCTATGCTAACGAAAATTGGGGGATATAATGTTTCTACCGATTCACCGCCAACTCCCAAAAAAGGTGGCTTTTATAGCGAAGAAGAAATAAAAGACGTTATTCAATATGCTACAGAACGCCACATAACAGTTGTTCCTGAAATTGATGTTCCTGGGCATACTTCAGCAGTACTCGCAGCCTACCCTGGGTTGGGTTGTATAGGAGGCCCATATCAAGTACAAGGTGGAGCAGGGGTTTTTGATGATGTGCTTTGTATGGGCGAAGAGGATGTTTTTGTTTTGCTCGAAAAAGTATTTGAAACAGTATGTCGCCTTTTTCCAGGTCAGTATATACATATCGGCGGAGATGAATGCCCTCGTACTCGTTGGGCCTCTTGTCCTAAATGTAAGAAAAAAATGGAACAAGAAGGAATTGAAACAGTTGAAGAAATTCAGCCATGGTTTACTGCAAAGATTTCACATATGCTAACCAAATATGGTAAAACCGTTATTGGATGGGATGAAGTTCTGGATGGAAGTGAAAAAACTGGGCTTTCAAAAGATTTAATAGTACAATCATGGCAAGGTGTTACAGGTGGAGAAAAAGCTGTTGCAAGGGGGAACAGAGTTATCATGTCTCCTCTAACTGATGGCTGTTATTTAAACTTTAAACATAGTGATGATCCTTTAGAAGCAGGACGGTTGGACATTACAAGCGTAGAAAAAAGCTATAACTTTAATCCTATACCTGATCCTTCTTTAAAGGATTTATACATCGGTGGGCAAGCAAATTTTTGGAGCGAAGAAATACATTCTGCAAAAATGGCAGAGTATATGATTTTCCCGCGCCTTTGTGCAATTTCTGAATGTTTATGGCTGGAAAGAAATAAAAAAGATTTTGAATCGTTCGCACTACGCTTAGATACACATAAAAAACGGCTTGATTGTTTAGATGTTTTGTATTATAGAGGATCGTTGAAATAGAAGTGCATAAAAAAAGCTATCGTTAAACGATAGCTTTTTTTGTAGTTTTAGCCTTTTATTGCACCACCAGCAACGCCTTCTGCCAATCGTTTTTGGAATAACAAATAAGCAATCAATACAGGTACAGTTGCTATTATTAGTGCTGCAATTTGCCAACCAAGTTGTGTTCCTGTTCTACTAGAAAACGAGAAAACACCAACAGGCAATGATTTTGTAGCTTCTGAACTTGCAAGAACCAAAACTAAGATAAATTCATTCCAAATTCCTAAGCCAGACATTACACTGATTGTAACAATTACTGGTATTGTCATCGGGACAATGATGCTTCTAAAAGTTCTAAACGGTGTTGCTCCATCAATATATGCTGACTCAATAAGGCTTCCAGGGAGTCCTCTAATAAACTGAGAAGAAAGCATAACAGAAAGTGGAAGCCCAAACGCCGTATACACTAAAATAATACCCAAATGCGTATCCGCTAAGTTCATTTCCGTCAGCATTAAAAATAAAGGAATTATAACTTGATTAATGTCGATAAGGTAACCGAGTCCAATAAGTGCCCCAACAACTGCGGCAATTTTTTTATATTTAAACTTACTAATTCCATATCCAATCATTAATCCGAGAACTACAACACCAAAGGTCGAAACAAAGGTATACAGTATACTATTTAAGAATTTTATTCCTAATCCACCTCTTATCCATGCAGAGGTATAATTCCACCATACTGTTTCTCTATTAAGTGCTTTTTGAACATCATTGGGAAACTCATTAAGGACAATTTCTGTACCACTTTCCATATTTACAATATGTTCGTATCCTTGATCGATGAGATTTTGTTTTTCGATAAAGTGAACTTTAATTCTTCTGCCTACAGCTATTGTTGTAGATTCGATTATTAATAATTTTTCATTTATTTCATTTATTTGGTTTGGCAGTAGTCCGTATTCGTCTAATAATCCTTCTGGATACATAATGTTCAGTTGCGGTTTAATTATTTCAAAAACATCGTTTTTGTTGTCAAACATTGCATGAGGCAATGAATATATGTTTAAGTTTAATTCTTCATTTGTTTTAAAGGAAGAGTAGGACATCCATATAAGAGGTAAAAGAGTAATAAGAGCCCATAATATGAAAATAAAGTACGATAAAGGCTTTGCTACCCACATGGAAAGCAAAGATTTTTTGAGATTTTTTTCTGTTACTATTGTTGAGCTCATATTAATACTCCTCGCTTGTGCCTAGTTTTTTGCCTATCCAATTACTGAAGAAGATCATAATAATGCTAATTAATACGACTGTGTTGGAAATAGCCGAACCATAGGCAAATCGGAGAGGATTCACATAATTTTGGAAAGCTGTTCGATACATAAAAATAGGCAATACCTCTGCATTCATTCTTGTTATTCCTTCAGTAGTAATCGAGAATATCAATGCAAATCCTTTTAGAGACCCTGCAATTGCAAGAACACATGAAACTAAAATTGTTCCAGCTAAAAGAGGTACTATAATTTTTCCAAAGACCTGTGCTTCAGATGCTCCATCTATTTTTGCAGCTTCAATCATACTTTCATCTATTTTTTGTAAGTTTGCTAGGAAAATTATCATATAAAAGCCAGTGTACATCCAAATTAGTGCAACGGCAATGGGAATCATAGCCGTGCTTTTATCGAGCATCATAGTAAATTGTTTGCTTGGATCACCAGATGTAATTTGAAGAATTGTGGAAACAGGTCCATCTACAGCAAAAATCATTCTCCACATAATACCTATAACAATGGTAGATAAAAATTGAGGTAAAAAAACCATTGATTGAAAAAAATTCTTTGCCTTTACTTGCTTTCTAAAAAGAATAAAAGCTAAAGCGAATCCTATTGGAATTTGACCAAAAACAGAAACTGCTACAACTATCATGTTGTTTTTAAATGCATACCAAAATTCTGGATCTTGAAACATTGTAGTATAATTTGATAAGCCTACTATATTCCAGTCACCACCAGAATTAGGATTGTAATCAGAAAAACTGAGGAAAACAGAGTATACTATTGGATATGCAACTATTAATAAATATAGAGCCAAACCTGGCAATACAAACAATAAAAATGTTGAAAAATCTTTATAGTCTTGTTTTTTCACACTAAACTCCTTGGAAGACTTCGATAAGGTTGCCACTCTTTTACCATATAAAATATTATATAAGTATAGAAGATGAGGTGTAAAAAATTCTCTTTTACTTTCTCTAGCAATAGAGAAAGTAAAAGCGGAATCTTTGTCCATTTCTAAAAACGATTATTAAAATTTTTAAATAAAAACAGAAAGGCTGTCAATGACAGCCTTTGAAAAAAATTAGTTAATTAATGCTTGAACTGATTCTGCAACTTCTTGTGGTGATTTTCTGCCACTTACGATTTCTTGGAAACCTGTATTTAAAGTGTCGTTTGGAGCACCAACTAATTGAGAGTCAATTACTTGTGTAAGAGTTGAGCTTGTTGCAAGGTCGCTTTTTAATCCTACAATAGTAGGCATGTCTGAAGGAATAGTGTAATTAGCTAGAACAGGAGCTACGATTGCACCATCTCTTAGGCGTTGTTCAACCTCTTGTTCGCTGTTAAAGAACTCAATAAATTTCATGGCTGCTTCGCCTAAACCTTTGTCCATTGCACTTTTTGTTATACCATAGCCTGTTGATTTTGCTGCTGAAACAGTATTGGTTTGTCCTTTTGCCCCTGGTACAGCAGGGAAAGGCATCATTTTCATTGTTTCTTGCAATTCAATTGCAATATTTCCAGCATCCCATTGGCCAGACATAAAGAACAATGCTTTTCCTTGGCTAAAGTTAGAAATTGCAGTTCCTGTATCTAAAAGAACAGTTTCTTCTGAAATAACGCCATCGTTAACCATTGTTTGAAGGAATTCTAATGCAGCTACAGCATCACTATCGGTCATGCTCACTTCGCCTGCAACAAGTTGTTGTGGCCAATCTGCTTTACCAGTTGTTTGTGCAAAAATTGATGACATTACGCATGAACCCCATACCCATGAACCTGCTCCATGTGTAGTAAGAACTTCAATTCCATTTGCATTTGCTACAGAAACCATTGCTTTTAAGTCTTCATATGTTTTAGGAATATCTAAACCAAGTTCGTTTAATAATTCTACATTTGCATACATTACAGTACAAAAGTTTCCTGTTCCGATAGGCACATAATAATAATCTCCGTTTGCATTATCTGCTCCACCAAATGCATCAATATTAAAAACAGATGAATCAATTAGGCTTGTTATGTCAGCTTGTTGCCCTGCTTCTTGCCATGGTTTACCCCATCGAGCATCTGAACCCATATATGCAACATCTGGAATATCGCCTGATGCGAGTCGAGCAATAACTTTTTGGTGATAAGGTTCTTCAAAAAGTAATTCGTAATTTACATCAATATCTGGATTAGCTGCTTCAAAAGCTTCTACAATTCGTAAAAAACTTTGACCTTCTGCACTGGCATTATCGCCATAACCCATAATTGTTAATACAGTTTTATCTGCATCGTCATTGCCACCCATTGCAAAAATCATGCTTGTTGCTAAAATGGCATACAAACAAACCAACAACACTTTTTTTGTGTTTTTCATAGAGACCTCCATTATATTGAGTTTTTCTTTTTTAGAAAAACTACTATTGTTTAATTTTAACACAAATATGGTGTCTTGACAAGAATTGAATTTTTATTTTTTAGAAAAAAAACTGTGTATATGTGTTTGACGTTTATTGCATATCAATTTTAGATATAAAATATCAAATTTGTGTATAGATGAACCTGTTAATATATGCTATTATAATTTGCGGTAACATGCCATGTTACCTAGATATTTTTTTGTTCATCATTCCAGTGATGAGCATGGAGGAAAAATGAAAAAAGTATTATCTTTTGTATTGGTTGCTCTTTTATTAAGCGGAGCAGTATTTGCAGGTGGAGGAAGTGATTCTTCTGATGAAATTCTTGTTGGTGTATCTATGCCTACAAAATCACTTCAACGTTGGAACCAAGATGGTTCAAACATGGAAGCAGCTCTTATTGCAGCAGGATATGAAGTTGACCTTCAATATGCTGATAACAAAGTTGACGTGCAAGTTTCACAAATTGAAAACATGGTAACAAAAGGTGCAGACATTCTTGTTGTTGCTGCTATCGACGGTGGAGCTCTTTCTGCAGTTCTTGATGAAGCAAAATCAATTGGTTGTGACGTTATTGCATACGACCGATTAATTATGAATACAGATGCTGTTTCATACTATGCAACATTCGATAACTACAGCGTAGGAACTATCCAAGGTGAATATGTTGAAGAACAACTTGGCTTAAAAGAAGGAAATGGTCCTTTCAATGTTGAGTTCACAACTGGTGACCCAAGCGATAACAATATCGTATATTTCTTCGGTGGAGCTATGGACGTTCTTAAACCTTATATTGACAATGGTCAATTAATTGTTCGCTCAGGTCAAACAGAGAGAGCACAAGTTGCAACTCCAAGATGGGCAACAGAAGAAGCTCAAAAAAGATTTGAAAACATTTTAACAGCTTACTATTCAGATGGTGAAACACTTGATGCAGCTGTTTGTTCAAATGACTCAACAGCACAAGGTGTAGTAAGTGCTCTTAAAGCTGCAGGTTATTCAGCAGGAAATATGCCTTATATTACAGGTCAAGACTGTGACGTAACAAGTGTTAAAGCTATTATTGCAGGTGAACAATCAATGAGTATTTTCAAAGATACACGTGCACTAGCAGACAAAGTTGTTGAAATGGTTGATGCTATTGCTCAAGGTGGAACACCAGACATTAATAACACAACAGATTATGATAATGGTGTAAAAGTTGTTCCTTCTTATCTTTTAACTCCTGTTTTTGCAGACATTAATAACTACGAAGAATTATTGATTGACACAGGTTATTACACAATGGATCAATTAAACTAGTATAATTTTTTAATACAAGTTCAACCCTTCCCCTTTAGGGAGGGGTTGTTTTTTACTACAAAATCAAAGGAATTTGTATGCAACAAAATATCCTAAAAATGGAAAACATTATCAAGGATTTCTCTGGAGTACGTGCCCTAGATCATGTAAGCATTGAAGTAGAAAAAAACTCTATTCATGCAATATGTGGGGAAAATGGTGCCGGAAAATCTACACTGATGAATGTTTTAAGTGGAGTTTATCCACACGGTTCTTATGAAGGAACCATTCATTACAATGATACAGAATGTACATTTAAAACAATTAGAGATAGCGAAAAAGAAGGCATTGTTATCATCCATCAAGAGCTTATGCTTATTCCTCATTTGTCAATTATGGAAAATATCTTTTTAGGCAATGAAGTTATGCACAATGGCATTATGAATTGGCAAAAAACACGTTTTGAAGCAATAAAACTTATGGAAGTTGTTGGATTACATGAAAAGCCTGAAACCTTAATTAAAAATATTGGGGTTGGAAAGCAGCAATTGGTCGAAATAGCAAAGGCGTTGTCAAAAGATGTTAAGCTACTAATTTTAGATGAACCAACTGCAGCGCTTAATGATGATGATAGCGAAAAACTATTAAACTTATTATTGAAATTAAAATCAGATCGTGGTATTACTGCGATTATGATTTCACATAAATTAAATGAAATTACAAAAGTTGCAGATTCTATTACCGTAATTCGTGATGGAAAAACAATCCAAACACTTAATAAAAATAATGACACAATAACCGAAGATATTATTATAAAAGGCATGGTAGGTAGGGAAATTAGTAATCGCTATCCTTCCAGAGAAAGTCATGTAGGTGAAGTAGCCTTTGAGGTGAGAGATTTTACAATTCGTTCAGAAAGCAACGCAGAAAAACTTGCTTGTGACAAGGTTTCGTTTCATGTTAAAAAAGGCGAAGTTGTTGGTATTGCTGGTCTTATGGGCTCAGGTCGTACCGAACTTGCAATGAGTATTTTTGGTCGATCCTACGGTAAATATATTGGCGGGCAAATAATAAAAGATGGAAAAGAAATTGATGTTCATACTGTTACGAAGGCAATAGAAAATAAAATTGCCTACGTTACCGAAGACAGAAAAGATAAAGGTTTAATTCTTTTTGAAAGTGTTCGTGTCAACACAACGCTTCCAAGTTTGGATAAGCTTTCTGAACGTGGTGTTATGAATCTTAGTAAAGAACTTCAGGTAGCTGGCGAGTATAAAGAAAAAATGCGTATTGTTGCTAGAAGCGTTCATCAAAAAACGGGTAGTTTGTCAGGTGGGAACCAGCAAAAAATTATGCTAGCTAGATGGGTGTATGCAGACCCTGATGTTATTATTTTTGATGAACCTACACGTGGTATTGATGTTGGCGCAAAGTATGAAATTTATAGTATTATAAATGAATTGGCAGCACTAGGAAAATGTATTGTTGTTATTTCATCTGAACTTCCAGAAGTTTTAGGTGTTAGTGACAGAATATATGTTATGAGCGAAGGTAAGTTTGTTGGAGAACTTGACAAGTCAGAAGCTTCTCAAGAATCAATTATGAAATGTATTATGCAAAGCTTATAATAAGCTTAATAAAAACATAGGTGGTTATAGTTATGGAAACAACTTCTTTGAATAAAGAATTAAAACAAAAAACAGGTATCCAAAAAATAATGGAAACAGGTTTTCTTCAAAAATATGCAATGTTTATTGCACTTGTTGTAATTTCAATATTTTTTCAACTTGCAACAGGCGGAATCCTTTTAGCACCAATTAATGTGTCTCGATTGATTTTGCAAAACTCATATGTACTCTTGCTTGCAGTTGGTATGCTTTTATGCATTCTTACTGGCGATATTGACTTATCTGTAGGTTCTATTGTTGCTGTTGTAGGCGCAGTAGTTGGAATGATGATTATTACGTATAAGCTTCCTGTTTCGGTATCAATTTTAACGGGCTTGATTATAGGTATTTTGATTGGTGCTTGGCAAGGATATTGGATTGCCTATATGCGAATCCCTGCCTTTATTGTAACGCTCGCGGGTATGCTCATTTTTAGAGGTGTTGCAAATATTATTCTTAACGGTTTAACAATTGGGCCTTTCCCTGAATCTTTTCAAGCTATTGCTCAAGCATATCTTCCTTCTTTTGGACTACCAGCTTATACTTCAACGATGATTGTAGGACTTGTTATTAGTGTTATAATAGTTATTAGTCAATTGCGTTCGAGAGCACAAAAAAAACAATATGATATTCCTGATTCATCTACTACAGTATTTATTGCTAAGAATATTGTGCTTGTGTTGGTTGTTCTTGTAGCTTCTTACTGGTTTACCTTATTCAAAGGCTTGCCAACTGTTTTAGTTATTCTTGGTGTTATTGCGGTTATTTATTCTTTTATTACTACAAAAACAGTTTTTGGTCGCCATGTATATGCCTTGGGTGGAAATGAAAAAGCTGCTGCATTATCAGGTATTAAAACAAAAAAAGTAAAGTTTCTTGTGTATGCAAATATGGGGCTTTTATCTGCCGTAGCTGGTGTTGTTTTTGCAAGTCGATTGAATGCAGCAGGACCAACTGCAGGGGACGGTTTTGAGCTTGATGCTATTGCCGCTTGTTATATTGGCGGTGCTTCTGCCAGTGGTGGTATTGGTACTATTGCAGGTGTTGTTATTGGTGGTCTTGTAATGGGTGTACTAAATAACGGTATGTCTATTATGGGTATAGATATGAACTGGCAACAAGTTGTAAAAGGCTTAGTATTGTTGTTTGCAGTAGCATTTGACATTATAAATCAATCTAAAAAATAAATATTCAGAAGTCGGCATGATTGCCGGTTGTAGAGATGCTCGCTTCCCAGAGGAGGCGAGCTTTTTTATGAGCAAAAAACATCCATTATGTTCAGTTTCTTATCTGCAAGAATCATGTCTGCTCTTTTTCCAATTTCAATGCTTCCTCGGTCTTGAAGGCCAAGGGCTCTTGCAGGATTTGAAGAAGCAATTTTGAAAAAATCACTTATTGTTATTAAGCCTTTTTCAAATAGCATCTGACCTGTTTTGTTTATTAATAGGGCTGATCCTATTAAGAGACCATCGTCTTTGTAACGACAGCCAATTCCATCGTTTACGGCTGCTTTTCCCATGTACTCAAAATCTCCCTTGGGCATTCCAGCCTGACTCATTCCATCAGAAATAAGACAAAGATTTGTTGTTCTAATGGTCGAAAAAACAAGCTCTAGCATTTCAGGGCATACATGAATGGTATCGCAAATAAGCTCAAAGGTTGCATCTTTAAAGTCTTTTAAAAACGGCACTCCTGCAAGCCCTTGTTTTCTGTGGCCGAGCGGTGTCATTGCATTAAAGAGGTGGGTAATGTGCACATTTTTTAGTTTTGGAACGTCATTTGCTAAGGCCATCGAATGTCCCCAGGCTGCCTTGATGTTATTTTCTGCAAGAATTTGGTATAGCTCGTTAGTTTGTAATGTTTCAGGTGCTATGGTCATACAAGAAATAAGTTTTTTATTACTGTTTTCAAATTTTAGAAGTGTTTCGATTGCTTTTTTTGAGTAGGTTTTGATGCTGTCTAAGGATATGCCACCTTTTTTTTGCTCGTTAATAAAAGGTCCTTCTGCGTATACCCCTATAAAAGATTTTTTCCAAGAGTTTGACTCTTGTAGCTTTGTAGCCTCGTAGATATTTTCTAATGTTTGAAGGTGTGGTACTATAGCAAGCTGAAACGACGTAATACCGTTTTTGCACAAAAGTTCGTGTATGTTAGAAATGTTTT
>CAZUPJ010000020.1:0-13640 GCA_964622185.1 uncultured Treponemataceae bacterium | reverse complement strand
GTGAAAAAACATATCCAACAACAATATCACTTGCAAGAGACTATGAAAAAGAATGTTTCAAAAACATAAATCCAAGAACCTTTGCTACAGATATTGCCGAGTTAAAGGATATATACAAAGCTCCTATAAAATACGATACAAAAAATAAAGGTTATTACTATGCCGATGAAACTTTTCTTTTAAATGTGTTAGAAGGAGAGCACAGCGGTATTCCAATCGAAACTATTTCAAAAGCAGACACTGATATTACGTTTCCAAAATGGCAGCAAAAACTTCTTTCAACCTTTATGAATGAGGTTTTACCTCTACAAAAAAACCAAGATAAAAACAAATTTGATTATTTGAGTGCACAGATTACTATTTTGCCATCAAACACAGAAGACTTTGAAGAAACAAACAATGAAAAGCTTTTTCTGACGGCAATGCAAAGTAAAATAGCTTTATCTCTTGAAATAAAAGAGCCCCAAAAGCCTCAAAAAAAATATGAGTTTTTACCCTTGCATTTGATTTGCCAAGGCAAAGATAGATTTTACTTTGGCAAAGAGATTAACCAGATAAAACCATCAGAATCAAAGTTTTGCTTAATTAATCTTGCCGCTGTAAAAAAACCTACAATTTGTTATCCCCTTCAAGAAGGATATAAAGCTGCAGCCGAACAAAAGTCTACAGAAGAACTTTTTAAACTCTACAACAAAAATGAAAAAGCGACAAATAGCGAAATTAAAAAAAGTTTCTCAATTTCTGCACAAACCACAGGAAACAATGACATTGTAGTAATAATGCTTGAAAATGAAAAAAAGAGCATCTTTGTTTTTTCTTGCTATACATCGTTACAAAACAAAGATACCATTCTTAGTTATCAAATAGTCGGCGAATTCTCCCTATTTTCATAGCATAATACGATAATTAAATTTTCCTTAAGTTTTTAAGATTTATGCACCTCATTTACTAATTTTTCGCCTTTTTCAAAAGACTTTATATTTTCTAAAGTTACTTGAGCTATTGCTGTTAAAGCTTCTTCTGTCAAAAAGGCCTGATGACTTGACACAATTACATTTGGCATTATTAAAAGACGTGCTAGCGTATCATCTTGTATAACGGTTGTAGACCAATCTTCAAAGAAATATTCATCTTCTTCTTCATAAACATCTAAAGCAGCCCCCCCAAGTTTTTTATCTTTTAAGGCCTCTATAAGTGCTTTTGTGTCTATAAGAGCGCCTCGTCCGGTATTTATTATTACAGCATCACTTTTCATCATGGATAATGTTTTTTCATTTATTATATGGCGAGTTTCCTTTGTAAGAGGACAATGAAGGCTAACAACATCACTTTTTTCAAATAAATTTTCAATTTCTGTATATTCAATATTGTGTTCTTTTGCCCAATCATTATCTTCATACGCATCAAAAGCCAAAACATTCATGCCACAACCTTTCATTAACTGTGCCATAAGCTTTCCAATTTTTCCCGTCCCAATAACACCGCAGGTTCTTCCAAACAAATCTCTACCTGTAAGACCTTGCAGCTGAAAATTGCCATCTCGCGTTCTATTAAAAGCAATTGGAATTTTTCTTGTTAATGAAAATAAAAGGGCCGCTGAATATTCGGCAACAGAATGAGGCGAATAGGCGGGAACTCTTACAACAGGAATTTTTCCTTCTGCACTTTTTAGGTCAACATTGTTAAAACCAGCACAACGCAATGCTATTAGTTTTACACCAAGTTCGTATAGAATATCAATAGTTTTTTTGTCAAGCTTATCATTCACAAAAGCACAAACAACGTCTGCACCTTTTGCGAGTGGGGCTGTTTTTGAATTCAAATGGGGTTCCAAAAAATCTATCTCATATAAAAAATTGCGATTCTGTTTTGTAAAAAATTCAATATCATAGGGCTTTGCATCAAAAAATGCAACATTCATTTGTTTTTCGTTTTTCATATTTTTCTCCTATAAAACTGTTAATAGTTTATATTTATAATATACTATAGTTTTCACAAAACGACAAGTGTTTGTTTTTGATAAAATAAATTAAAACAATAGCATAAAAACCATAAAAGGTGTATAATAATAATATGATTTTTCCAGATTCACACATTCATATTACACAAATAGCAAATTGGGAAGCACTGGAAGAAGGAAAAAAAAAATCTCCCGTTTGTGCCTGTGCGCACAGCCCTTCTGAGTGGCAAGAGCTTTTTGCGTTTTCTAAAGTTGCTAAAGATTCTATCATTACCTCTTTTGGAATTCATCCTCAAAATCCAAATATCCATTTTATTGAAATGTTAGAAAATATGTTAAAAGAAAAAAGAATGTGCGATTGCATTGGAGAGGCAGGATTCGATTTATTTACAGCAGAATATGCCTCTACGTTAAAACAACAAGAGGATGTTTGGAATGCACAGCTAGAATTTTGCAAAACGTATCATCTTCCGTTAGTAGTACATTGCCGACATGCACTCAATAAAATATTTGCAGATGCTAAAAAGCTTTCAAAATTGCCAGCCGTTATTTTTCATTCTTTTCCAGGCTCCCCTTTGGAAGCTGTTTCACTTATAAAGCGAAATATAAATGCATATTTTTCCTTTGGGAAACCTATAATAAATGGAAACAAAAGAGCTATTGCATGTATTTCAGACTTACCTATTGACGTTTTGTTAGCAGAAACAGATGCACCTTACCAAACTTTAAAAGGCGAAGCCTTTACACCTGCAAGCGATATAATAAAAGTATATAAAAAAATCGCAGAACTTAGAGTTACCGAGATTAGCGAAATTTGCAATTCATTTGAAAATAATTTTTGGAAAGCATTTCGCCCCTAATGCTCTAAAATAACTTCAATTGCAACAGGGTTATGGTCTGAGTACACAAAACCTTCGTCAAGAGTTGTTACACTTTGCACTGAAACATTTGGAGAAACTATAAAACCGTCTATTACATAATAAAGCCAAGTGTCTTTTTGAGCTTCATCATACGAACCATGTAAAGAACGAGTGGTAGGGGTAGAATCATCAAAAGCAAAATTCCAATCTGAAGAAGGAAGACTTTCAAAGTCTAGTTCAGGAGGAGTCCAATATTCCTCCTTCTGAGGATATGTTATAAGAGCCTTGCTTGAAAAAGATTGGTTAAAATCCCCTCCAGCAATAACGTAATTACCCTTTGCATATTCGTTTTCTATAATATCCATAAGAACTTTTGTCTGAGTCTCTCTTCCTGTTCCATCATCGTAAGCTTCAAGATGAATATTTATTAAAACAAGCTCCTTATCTTCTTCTCCAAGAGAACTGCGAGAAACAAGCAAACATCGCTTCATGTTTGCAGTACTTACAGGCCATTTAAAAGAAACAGGTAGGGAAATACGCTGATTGTTTATAAGCTCAAAAAGTGAGTATGTTTCAACTCCAGAATTTATTGTCCCAAGTGGTGGTATAGGATACGGTATAAAAAAGCACTTAAAATTGTACGCAAAGGCTGAATTCATGTTTGTTTGCGAACTAAAAAAATTTCTTTGATTTATATTATAGGAACGCCTTGAATCCTCATCTACCTCTTGAAAAAACCAAAAGTCTGAAGGATTTTTTTGGATGGTTTTCAAAACACCTTCTAAGTTTTTTTGAACAATCGAAATATTTTCAGGGTATACTTCTTTTCCTCCGTCCATAAAAAAATCTTGATCATCGCTTAATCCGGCATATCCTATATTCCATGAAGCAATGCTAATAGGAATTTTTTCCTTATATTTTTGAATCAATATATTTTGAGGCACAGAACCCTGCGAAGAAGACACACTTTCGACGTTTTCAATTGCTTCTGGACGATATTCTGTAACAGTGTATATACCAAGAAGAACAAAAATAAGTAAAATAATATCTCCAACAATAAATAACAAACGGCGTATAGATTTTTTCATTACTTATTATAACACATCATTTTTTCTCTGGCAAGTTTTAAAATTTTTCTTTATTTTTTCTTTGACTATAAAATCCTCTTTCAAATTTATTCTTTTTTCGCTATACTATTCAAATGCAAAAAGGTACTCTTTATATTATAATAAGCTACATTATTTGGGGATTAATGCCTCTCTTTTGGAAACAATTAGTAGCTGTTTCTTCAATATATATATTAGCATCCAGAATTGCATGGTCTTTTATTTTTTGCCTTCTTTTACTGGCATTAAAGAAAAAAATACCATCACTGAAAATTGTTTTTAAAAACAAAAGAGAAACTTTTTTATTACTCCTTTCAGGCATTCTTATTTCACTGAATTGGGGATTATATATAATCGCTGTTAACTCAGGGCGAATTCTAGAAACAAGTATAGCATATTATCTCTCTCCTATTTTTTCAATTTTTGTAGGCGTTTTTTTATATAAAGAAAAACTGCAAAAAATGCAGTGGCTTGCAGTACTGTTTGCATTTGCGGGCGTTTCTCTTTCTGTATTAGCATATGGACAGCTTCCTCTTATGTCTATAGCTCTTTGCTTATCATTTTTTTTATATAGCCTTATAAAAAAAATAGTGTTTTCCGACAGTGATACAACAATGGTTATTGAAACATTATTCATACTACCGCTTTCACTTGCGTTTATTATCAATGCAGAAATAAGCAATGAAGGAGCTTTGAATACTTTACAAGGACTAGAGTATGTACTTCTACCCCTTGCAGGTATTTTAACATCTCTTCCGCTTTTGCTTTTTTCAACTGGTGTAAAAACGACACCATTTACAGTTGTTGGAATCATTATGTTTAGTAGCCCAACTATTGCCTTTCTTATAGGTATTTTTATCTATGGTGAAACATTTACGGCATATCATCTTATTACCTTTGTGTGTATTTGGTTGGCCGTGCTATTTTTTATTATTGGCAATTCTATGTATAAAAGAAATAAAAACAATCGCTAGTATGAAGGAGTTTTCTATCAAGCATCTCAAAAATTTCATAATAATAAATATTCTGTTTTTTTCTGTAAATATGTTTTCTCAAACAATTTCTCAAGACGAAAATTTATCTTTTTGGAGTAATTACCCAAATGAAGAGCTGGCTCAAGAAATAATTGACAGGATGTCCGACGATGAAGCCTTAGCACAAATTTTTATGTTTGGATGGGCTGGTTCAGAGCCATCCCCACTTTTAACTCGATGGGTTACCGAAAGAGAGCTTGGAAGTGTAAAAGTGTTTGGATGGAATACAGAAAACGAAATAGACGTTGCACATGCAGTTACTTTTTTGCAGCGCGAATCTCAAAAAAGCCATTTTCAAATTCCTTTATATGTTGCAACTGACCAAGAAGGTGGTTTAATTCGACATGTAAAAGGCGCTACCAGCGATACTCCTGGAAACCTTGCAATAGGTGCATCAGGATATCCCAGCGATGCTTGGTATTCAGGCTATTATATAAGCCAAGAACTTAGAGCTTTAGGTATTAATATGAATTTTGCCCCAACAGTAGATTTATACACCAACATAGATTCTACCGTTATTGCAAGTAGATCTTTTGGTGAAAACCCTCATTTCTCAGGAGTTTTGGGTGCCTCTTTTTCTGAAGGAAGTCTTGCTGCAGGTGTTATTCCAACTGCAAAACATTTTCCTGGTCACGGAGACACAGGTATTGATTCACATGGTATACTTCCTGAAATTTTAGCAGATAAAAATACTCTTTATGAACGAGAACTGGTTCCTTTTTTATATCTCATTGAAGAAGGCATCCCTGCAATTATGTCGGGGCACTTGGGATTTCCTAACATAACAGCTTCAGGGGAGCCAGCCTCATTGTCATATTATTTTTTAACAGAACTTCTTAGAAAGGAACTTGGATTTAAGGGCTTAATTATTACCGATGACATGATGATGAATGGTGCCACAACATATACGGGGAGCCTTTCTGTTGCAGTTCAGCTTGCTATTCGTGCAGGAAATGATATTGTTATTTCTTCAACAACTCCACAGTGGGAGGAGTCTGTCTGGACAAGTTCTTCTCGTCTAATGCAAACAGATGAAGAATTTAACGACATAGTTAGAAAGGCCGCTTACAGAGTAGTTTTGTCAAAATTAGATTATTTTAAAGGAGATAACCCCGTTCCTATTTTTCCCGATATTGAAGCAATTCCATCTCTTGTTCCCAACCCTGAAGCCGAAGCCTTTTTTACTTCTCAAGCTGCACGTGCAATCACTTTGTATAAAAAAGGCGATTTTCCTTACACAAGCGAAAAATCATCAACTGAAAAAATACTCGTTGCAGCTCAGTTTCAAGAAGTATTTGACGAAAGTTCATACCGATACGATAACCTAGACTATCATTTTTTTCGTTATACTATCCCTTCTAATGAACTACATGCAGAAGGTTTAAGATTGCTGGAGGAAGCACAAGAATACGATACCGTTATTATTTGTGTATCTAATACAACATCTAGCAATATTGCCCAATACCTTGAAGATAGTGGAAAAAAGGTAATAGTTATTTCTGTTTTAGAGCCAGTGCATGTTTTTGACTTTGATTGGGCCGATACTATTTTGCTAGCATATAGTTATTCTAATTTTTCTTTTAGGGCTGCTTTTTCAGCTTTAGCTGGAGATTATGAGCCAAAGGGTTTTTTGCCAATGGATGATGAATGAAAAAAGGTTTTAGAATAGTTCCTGCCTCAACAAAAGACTTAGATAGTGTTATAACTTTTTTACTCCCCTTTGAAAAAAAATGTGTTTCCCTTGTTGCACGAATTGTCGAATATGCAAAATCGCATGATTCAAAAAAACAAACTGTTTACATCATAACAAACTTTGACAATGTATTAAAACAAGAAACTACTCATGGTGTTTTTGTATTAACTAATACGGGAATTCTATTACACCACCTTGTTTTTCATAATGTCCAAAATGTTTTGCTCCGCTTTCTTAAAAAACGCTATTTATTTTCAGTTGCAGGAAGTCTTTCGGGATCAAGTGTTTTTGAAGATGTTTTACCAAACACACCAAAAACAATATACGATTATTATCTTATGGAGCACAACAAAGCAAGCACTTTTATACAAAAAAATCTTCCCAACAATTTCGTTATTCATAGATGTTCTTTAGATGATGCATCTGCTCTTTTTGAGCTTCAAAAAAAATATCAAATAGAAGAAGTTTTGCCGCGAGGTACCACACTAAATGATAATCAATGCAAAATTTTACTAAAAAACAGATTACTAGAGCAAAAAGTGTATGCCATAAAATCATTGCAAAACAACTGTTTTGTTGCAATGGCAGGAACTAATGCGATCGGGATAAACTGTGTTCAATTGGGCGGAATTTACACAAAAACAGAATATAGAGGCAGGGGATTTGCTCAAATACTAGTTTCTACAATTGTTAATGGAGCAGAAAAACATCCAGTATTATTTGTAAAAAAGCAAAATCTACCAGCCATAAAAGCATACAAAAATGCAAACTTTTCAATTATTGATTCCTATAGAATTTGTTATATGTAATTATTTTTTACAATTCATGACTCTTCCTCTTTGATGTGAGTACAAAATTTGCAAAAAATCTTTTTTCATACATAAACCGCTTGCGAAATTGAGCTTTTTAGGGTATTCTAATACTATGTCGTATGAAGTTACAGCCTCACGCAGGAGACCCCAAAAATTTGAAGATTTAGTAGGACAAGATTTTGTTGCCTCTACTCTTATAAACTCAATAACTGAAGGTAAAATTGCCCATGCTTATTTATTTTCTGGGCCAAGAGGTTGCGGAAAAACATCAACAGCACGTATTTTAGCAAAAGTATTAAACTGCACCGATGTAAAAAACGGCGTTCCTTGTGGCTCGTGTGAAGCATGTTCTGAAATTTCTCGAGGTGCAAGTTTAGATGTAATAGAAATAGACGGTGCATCAAACACAAGCGTTAATGATGTACGTCAAATAAAAGATGAAATATTGTTTCCTCCTAATTCTTTTAAGCACAAAATATACATAATTGACGAAGTTCATATGCTTTCAACAAATGCCTTTAACGCACTTTTGAAAACTATTGAAGAACCTCCTCCCTATGTTATTTTTATTTTTGCAACAACCGAACTTCATAAAGTTCCTGCAACCATTAAAAGCCGCTGCCAACAATTTCATTTTCGGCTTGGTTCTGTTGAACAAATAAAGGATTTGTTAGCAGATACCGTAAAAGAAATGGGCATTCAAGCCGACGATGAAGCGTTATTTTGGATAGCACGAGAATCAACGGGAAGTTTTCGCGATGCCTATACTCTTTTTGACCAAGTTGCAGCCTTTAGCGAAGGAAGTATTACATACGAAAAAATTAGAGATAAATTAGGATTAGTTGGTGTTGAGCGCTTAAACGCTCTATGTGAATTATGCGTAGAAGGAAAAACATCAGAGGCAATTCAGTTTATTGATGAAGTATTACAAGTGGGTGTTTCAATTGAGCAGTTTATTTCTAACGCTTCCGATTACATAAGAAGTCTTTTATTTATTAAAAATGGTATTACAAAAGAATCTCTTCTGGGGCAATCTGCTCAAAGGTTTTCTACATCTGTAATAAGTGCATGGACCTCTGTTCAAATGGAAAGAGCTTTATCCCTTTTTTTGCAATTGTATAGAGACGTACGCTATTCATTAAAACCCCGTTTTGAATTGGAACTTTCTGTTTCTCGACTTTGTTGGCTTAGTTCTTGGGTTTCAAACGATGAAGTAAAAGCTGCTGTTGATAATGCAAAAAAACTACTTTATTCAGGTGTTTCTATTCAAGCTACATCAGAGACACCTGCACAAAATATAGTAGAAAAACCTATAGTTTCGCAGCCTGTACAAGGGCAAGTTGCATCAACAGAAAGCAGAACAGAAACAGCTACCTTTGAAGAAGCACCTCAAAAAGAAACCACTTTTGAAAATTCAGCTAGTGTTACACTTGCAACAAATTCAGAACAATTAAAAGCAATGACAGTTGAAGAGGTTCGAACACAAAAAATGTTTTTAGCCTCTGCTCTTAACCAAGTTGAGACTTGGGTCATTGATGAAACGGTTGTCCATGTAACGGTAACATCTGCCTTTGTGCAACAACAGCTCAAAGCCGAAAGCCTCTATCTAAGTGATGTTGTTTCAAAATTACTTGGGAAAAAAATGCAAATAAACATACAAGTTAAAGAGTACGTAGAGGAAAAAGAGGCTGTAGTAATTCCTTCAAACGTTCAAATGGTTGTTGATGCTTTTGATGGAGAAGTTGTTTCAATACAAGACAAAGCCTCTCCTAACAGCAGCTCAACCATATAACATAAAAACACACTTGAGAGGGAAAACATGAACATAAACCCGTTTGATTTAGTGAAAAATTTTGGGAATATTCAAAATGAGCTTTCTAAAACACAAGATGAACTCAAAACAATTACTGTTACAGGAAGTTCTGGTGGTGGTATTGTCAAAGTAACAATGAATGGAACTATGGAAATTCTTTCAGTAGAACTTGACCCTATAGCTGTTGACTCTCGAGACATTCCGATGTTACAAGATTTGATAGTAGCAGCCTCTAAAGACGCCTCTTCTAAGATTCAAGAAACAATTAAAGAAAAAATGGGCCCTATGCTTGGAGGTTTAAATATTCCAGGGTTAAATGCTTAATCTATGACAGCTCTTGACGAATTAACAAACAGCTTTTCCAGACTTCCTAGCATTGGAAAAAAATCGGCTGCACGAATTGCACATCACCTTTTAAAAGTGGAGCAATCATACTTAGAACAATTTGCACACCAACTCGTCTCTCTTCATTCAAGAATAAAAATTTGCTCCGAATGTGGTTCCTACACAGAAATAGATCCGTGCTCAATATGCTCAAACCCTTTACGAGAAAGGAATATTATTTGTGTCGTTGAACAAGCTCAAGATGTAGATACTATTGAGTCCTCTCATGAATACAAAGGTCTTTTTCACGTACTTGGAGGTGTAATAGCACCACTTGAAGGAATAGGTCCTGATCAGTTATCAATTGCAAAACTAATAAAAAGGGTAAGTGTTGGCGACATAACTGAAGTTATAATTGCAACAAACCCAACGGTAGAAGGAGACACAACAGCTTTATATGTTCAACGCTTATTATCTACTTCGTGCGGCGAATCTCTTACCATAACCAGATTAGCTTCAGGCCTCCCCGTTGGAGGAGATTTGGAATATGCCGACAAACTTACACTTGCAAGAAGTTTTAGAGGAAGAACAACCCTGTAATTACAAATCACAGCCTTAAAAACCAAGTTACGACCTCTTTACACTTGTAATCCATCGGAGGGCGTGAATTATAATACTATTTTTTTTTATGACACTCTGTACATCCTGTAACATGTACGTGTTTTTTCTCTTGACCTCGAGAGAAAATATAGGCTGTTAAGTGACCCTTTGCGGGAACTTTTTTATGACATACGGGACATTGCCTTTGTATACCCCTTTCCGTTTCAGGGTAACAATGAGGGCAACCGTGAATGGTACAAGGCTGCTCTTTTGCACTTCCTGTTTTATATACACGGGAAATAACATTTTCACCAGTATACAAAACCGTTCCACAAAGGGGACAAGGACTTTTTGCATTACCCTTTGGCTTTTCTTCCTTTTTTTGTTTTGGTTTTTTTGCTGCAAAATTTAAGAAATACTGAAACGCAAAATAAAACAATACAAGTGCAAAAACAAAGACTAAAAAATAAATAAGCAAACTAGAGAGACTCACCGCTTCCAACCGTTTCTACTGCCGGAGTAACAGGCTCAACTGTCACAGGATCAGGAGCTACCTCAACAGGTGAAAAGAGTTTCATTTCTTCTACCTCACTTCGCTGTCTATAACGTAATAATAATGTTCCTGTCTCTTCTTGGTATACATAACCTGGTGCGTTATAAGTTTCAAAACGTGGATCCGTTGCATAATCTAAGTCATATATTTCAACTCCAGAAAACGGCTCTATTCCTATTATTATACTATGGTAAATTGCCGTTACAGGAAAGTCAAAGTTCATTGTTACTGTTCCATCGCTGTCTCGCACATACGCTTTTTCTGGAATAATATTCCACATCCAAACAGGTATTTCATTGTTATACCCTAAAACGTCGGCGTGAGGGTAATAAGGATTATTAGCAATAATATAAGGATACATTTGAGACAACCTTACTGCATCTATTGATGCAGTATTTTGAAGAGAAGACACTTGTAACATTGTTCCTGCAGCTTCTAATTCAGCTCTAGAAGAAAGGCTTCCGTATTCTCTTAAAACAAATCCTGTTTTTGCAAGGAAAAAAGCATCTTCAATCTC
Organism: uncultured Treponemataceae bacterium; assembly: GCA_964622185.1. Classification (GTDB taxonomy): domain Bacteria; phylum Spirochaetota; class Spirochaetia; order Treponematales; family Treponemataceae; genus CAYJFX01. The sequence continues at coordinate 2,368 of CAZUPJ010000020.1, read as the reverse complement.
ATCATTAAAAGAAAGGGAAAGGAGAGAACCTTCCAAAGTTGTAGAATCTTCTATAACTGCTATACAGGTTTCAAGAACAGGAGAAAGCAATTGTGCAAATGTAGGTAACCTCTCTGCAAGCACAATATAGGTATTAAGTATTCCAACCGCTTCTTGTAGTGTTGGTGAAAAATTTGTTATGGTTGCAGGCATGCTTAAAATTTCTTCAATTTCAGAGGTTCGTTGTTGGAGTAAAAATATTGGAAAATTCTCTACGGTAAATACATCAAGAAGCCCTCTTTCCAAAGAATAATCCATAGAGAAAGAAATATTTTCATTTTCCATAATCAGAGTTTGATTCATTGCCACAAGGGTATTAAAATAAGGAGCTGTAAAATAAGTTCTATTGTTACCTCCTTTAAATGATGCAGGAACACGTTCAATGGCATCTGTGTATTGCCCTTGTAGCGCCATTTCTGCTACATAGGCAGCTACAAATTTTTCATTATTTATGTCTCCTTGTAAATTTTCAAAAGAACGCACAATGTGATTTTTTGCTTGTGATACAAACGTATCTAAAACAACTTGCGACGCATTTTCCATTGCCAAAACATCATTAAAGGAAAATTTTTGTGTTTCTACATATTCAAAAACTTGAGCCAGAGAAGTTGTATTTCCAGATAGTAGGAAAGCATTTGTAGTTACACTTCCAGCATTAAGAGAAAAGGTTTGTTCTTTTGATTTTACAAGAACTTCGTTATTGAACATATCTGTTATTGTAAAAGAGTTTTCTGCTTGATAAGGAATTATAATTGTATCGCTTATTTCTGGAAGTGTTGAAAGAACTTTAAATCCTTTTTCTTCAGTTTCAAATGTTAACGAAACATCATCGGAAAACATAAGAGAAAAAGAATTATCAGAAAGTTGTTCCCAGTCTTGTAATTCAAGAGGTGTTGAATCCCCACTTATATCTTGCAACAAAAGAGGGTTTGATTCACTTGCAAAAATTACAACACCGTTTCCGCTTATTCTAAAATTATTACTAAGTTCTGTTTCATTTTCAACAGTTTGAGAAGAAATTCCCGATAATCGTAGTGTAAGAGATTGAAAATTTTGAAAAATTGACATTTCTCTTCTAAATTGGATTGCAAAAATGCCGAAAATAATGATAATGTATAGGACAATAAGTCCAAAGAATTTACGAACGAGGTGTCTTGCCATTTATAGTAGTGTACCCAATTGTGCTCTTAAAATCAACACCTTTTATGACTATAATATGATTTTTACAAGGATAAAAAATGATAATAACGTATTTAAAAAATTTCCCAAACAAACCTAATATCCATATAGTTTTAGGAGTTTTCATGGGTATCATTTTAGCAAGTTGTTCTACAACAACTCCTGAAATTGTACCTGAAATACCAGAAGCAGTTGTAGAAGAAATTCCGTACGCCATTTCTTTTGCAACAGAACTCCGCGACACGCTAAACAATGCAACAATAGAAGAAGCTCTTGCACTATTTGACGATATTCCAGCAGAATATGCAGAGGATGAAGAATTAAACTACTTGCATGCATCTCTGTTATTGTCTTCAGGAAAAACAAGTGACGCAGGAGCATTAATTTCAAAAATGCAAACAACTGCCCCTGAAAATACAGACTTACAATTCTTACAAGCTCTCGTTTTAAAACAAGAAGGAAACACAAGGGAAAGCAGGAAGGTAGTAGAACAAATACTAGAAAATGACCCAGAAAATCTGGATGCGAACATTGAAATGGCAAATATATACATGACCACCAAAAATTTTAGAAATGCGAACAGGCATTTTGTTCAAGCCCTAAATGGGACTCCTGAAGATCCTTCTGCACTTTTCGGTCATGCAATTACATCGTGGTACCTTGAAAATGATGATACGGCAAAAGAAACATTAAAAAAGCTCGTAGAAGTTGACCCTGAAAACAGCCAAGCATGGGCCTATTTAGCAAAAATGAGTGCAGACCGTGGTCAAATGGAAGACGCAATTTCGCAAATTCAAAAAGCCATTGAATACGATAACAGCTATTATTCCTATTGGATGGATTTAGGTACATACTATAGAAATACAAATCAAAAAGAAGAAGCAGAAGAAGCTTGGTCTAAGGGCATAAACATTGATCCCGAATATTTTTTAGGATATGCTTATAGAGGCGGACTACGAGACGAGATGGGAAAATACGAGGAAGCTCTTTCTGATTATGAAAGCGTAATTATGTATAATTCTAATTATTATTTTGCCTATGAATCTATAGGTATGCTTTATTGGCGAGAAAAAAATTGGACAGAAGCCCGAAATGCTTTTTTAAATGTATATGCAGAAAGTTCTAACAAAGTATCATATGCACTATTAAT
>CAZUPJ010000019.1:0-13653 GCA_964622185.1 uncultured Treponemataceae bacterium | reverse complement strand
AAAAATGGTAGTTAATTTTCTTACATCTTCTAAAACAGCATTTCTTCCATTGTACTTATAATAATAAATATAGCCATTTTCATAAGCACTTTCTTCATTAAAATATATTTTATCAAATCCATCACTTATGTGACAATTATTAAATGGCTCACTTTTAGAATAATCAAATAAGGCAGTACTTCCCATTGCTATATACGTTTGACCAACTCTATTGTACAGGACTCTAATAGTGGAATGTCCAGTTCTCATTTCAATTGAATTATCACTAGCATTTTTTATGGCTATAAAATATGAATTAAACTCTATATTTTCAACATTTTTTATAACTAATCGTTGTTTTTCTCGTCCTAAAAGTACGGTACGCACATCTGAATCTATTTTTATATTGTAATCACCTACTGGTACATCATACTGTATATATAAGTGCATTTCATTTTGATCTTTCGATGTATTGTAGGGAAACGTTAAGGTAGTAGTAGTACCACTATTTACCTTACCAACATTGCCAGTTCTATTATTTAATGTTATGTTATACGGGCTTTCATTTACAATTTCTACAAATGCATCAGCAGAATATAAAAAGTTAATTGTTATAAAAAAAATAAAAAATATGTTCACTAATTTTTTCATAAAAAAATCCTATGTTTTGTTATATAAAAAAATAGAAGTGCATTATTACGTATAATAAGTGGCACTTCCATTTTTTAAGTTCCAGTCAAAGTTAAAAACTATTCATTAAGTAATTGCAAATTTGCTTGTAAATCAAAACCGCGCTCTTCACCTTCAATCACCTGCACTTCTATGCCTCCGCCATTTTCTACATAATACAGTGTATAATCGACACCTCTTCTTAGTACTGTTGGCGGAATAGATACTTGTGCACCAGTACCCTTGTTTCTATCAACTTTTAATGCAGCGTACAACATTTCATCAGAAGAAGCAGGGCTAATAGGTAATTCATATGTGTCTATATCTCCAGGATTAAGCATTATGATACCTTTTTGAGAAGTTACTTCATTTCCTCCATTTCTAAGTATAGCAACTTCACTTGAAGTTTGATTTATAATAGTTACATATGAAACAGGATGTACTGGTAAATCAGCATCAGTCGGTCCATCAAAAGGAATTATTGGTATTTCATCACTAGTCAAATCTACAGGGCGTCTTGATTGACCACCCTCAAGTGTTTGGGTAGTGATACTTGATAATTGCTTTTTGAATGGGTCATAATATACATATGTTGGAAAAAACATATATCCACGTGGATTATATTCCATAGTAATTATTCGTGCTCTTTCCCTTGGCGAGAAAGTTGTAAAGACTGGACCATCTGGTTTATCTAACCTAAGTTCTAATGCATATGGACTATTATTTTCTATACGAAGACCTGCATTTCCGCCAACTGAAGCACTTACACGTATAGAAGCATCAAGCCCTGCTATATTTTTATCAACTACAATCATTTTTGCAAAAATAATATCGCCATCATCGATACTGTATTTTTTTTGTTTGAAAACATCTTCTTTTATAGCTCGAATAAGCACTACACCAGAATCACTTCTAAGCTTACTTCTTATATCTATAAGCCGAGAATCTCCACCATATACGCCTCCTAAATAGTTGTTCTTATTAACTCCGCCTAAAAACAACACGACACTTTCATCTAAGTCGTTAATAACTTCCAAAGATGCATTTTCATCATCTTTGTAAGAACCACTTTCACGACCTAAAGTTGTGCATGCTACATTAAGTAACATGACACACAGCATTGCTAACAAACCAATTTTTTTCATAATAATACTCCTTATATTATTAATTACTATATATTTAAGCTTTTATATGCTTAAACTCCATACTTGCACATCCTAAAATACTTATGATAAAACTTTATAGTTATTAAAACTACTTTTCTTTTCATACATTTCTCCTTCAATAACATTTTTCTTGCTCACTGCAAGAATATCTTATCCGCACTAGCGGTTAAAACTCTGTTGTTCCAAAGTTGTGCTATTTACAGTTAAATCTTCAAGACTCAAAGGTATTGCATCTTCCATTTCATATCTTTTTCCAACTTCTGTTACTACCGGAGTTTTATCATCGTCAATTACTATCTCGTATTCATAACCAGATTTAAATGTTGTTGCAGGAATAGGTATCTCTATTTTGGGATATGATAAGCAAATTAGATTTGAATATAACTGTTCCCCTCTTCTAACAGATAATTCAAAAATCGAACTCCGACCTGAGTTTACTGTTGCTCTTCCATTTTGATCATGAAGGACATTATTTAAATTCTCAAATTGTATACTTCTAGTAGTATTATTAACAAAAGTAACAAAAGCAATATCAGGCAACATTTTTGAGGGTTCATAAAAAGACAGAACTGTAAGATTACCAGAACCATCTGATGGAGAAACAGGCCTACCATCTTCAGTTAATACCTTCACGATATTTCCATTTGTGTCTACGAATGTATATGTAGGGTAAATTGCTAGGCTAGATTCATTTATCCATAGTTTACTGCTTCCGCTAAGAGGTGGCAAAGTTGCAATTAGACCTCCATCTTCTTCATGCAATTGTAGTAAAAACTCAGAAGCATTATTTACGTAAATAAAATATTTTTGTTTTTCATCTATTTTTTCGTATACATTTAATATTTGCATTTTTGTAGGGTCTTCAAAGTCATAAACAACAACATCCGTCCATAAAACATCTTCTGCTGTTACCTTTGATTTACTTACATACGTATCGTAAGAAACACATCTTGCTAAAAAAGCACCCTTTTGCTCAGTAAGGGCAGTAATTCTACTTATATCAAATGTTCTGCTACTTTTGGCTTTTATACCACCAAGAACATGACCAAATTCTACATTTCCTGCAAAAAAAACTAAATCTACGTCTGTCGGGTTATTTATTGTAAGACTACCTTTTTCATTTTGAAAAAAAGTTTCATCTACAACTTGTGCAGCGGTATCACCCGTCACACACCCCATCAAGCACACACTTAAACACACCAATACCACTAACAAAACTCTGCGAAACATAATCACTCCACTTCTCCTCAGATGATAGTTATCCACTCACATTTAAAACATGATAATCATCATATTTTAGCATTTTAACATGATTTTAGACATGCGTCAACCATATATCCATGATAATTGTGATACTTTCTATTAATGACATTCAAAGATAGATTACGAGAAGAAATTGCGTATAAAGGGTTTTCACTTAAAGAGTTAGCTGCAATGACTAACATTTCAAAGGGAACATTAGAGTCCTATACAAATTCAAGAGGGCAAATGCCTGCGGCAGATGTTGCAGTACGGTTAGCACAAGCGTTGGGTGTAACAGTTGAATATTTGGTAACAGGTAGTACGTCAACAAAGAATTTTGAACTTGAAAAATATATGGAAGTGCGAAAAAGTATGGAGCATATGTTAGCACTCCCAGAAGAAGTACAACATTATGTAAAGGTAATGTTAGAGGCAGGTGCTACAGAAGCGGTGAAAAGAAATAGAATTAGTTTGTGAGAAGATTTAGATCTTTACTGAATCAATTTCGGATTCTGAAAGTCCTGTAAGCTCTGATATTGTTTTAATATCTAAACCCTTTACGAGTGCTTTTTTTACCATTTCAATTGCTTTATTTCTCTCACCTTGTTTTAGACCTTGTTCTTCGCCAAGTTCAAACTCTCGCTCAAGCATTATTCTTTGACCATACAAAAATACTTGGCGTTTTTCATACTCACTTACAAAATCATCATTGGACACAAATTTATCGTATTCGTCAACTGCTTTCTTAAATGTTGTATTTGTATTTGCTATCATATTTTTCTCCCTATCAAAGTCTTTTGAACCAAAAAATTTTAGCCACATTTGTAACTCTTTATCGTGTATCCCTTCAAGTCCTTTAGGAATCTCTAAAAAATGTATAGAAATTCTTTGACTGCTTTCTCTTAAAGTTTCACAGCAATGAAATTTATGTACCGTGTGTGCAAGTCTTGTGCTTTTGTACATCTTAAAGCTCAAAAGATTTATACTAAGAATTTTGCCACTTGCAGTTTTTTCTTTCTTTTCTTTAGAAAAAGCTACTGTACTTTCTGCAAGTTCTTTTTCAACATTTTTAGCATTGCGTACAACATACTCTAACACACGGTCAAAAAAGGTTTCGTTTCCTTTAACTTGCACTTCAACAATGACAACTTCACCCGAATCAGTTACCGCTTTTACGTCAAGGATGGTTTCAGACTCTGTGTAGTGCTCTTTTAAGTTAAACGTGTTTTTTACGCTTACACTTGCAAACTCTTTTTGGTTTTTATTACGCATTACAGAATTAATAAAACTTAAAAGTATGTCTTCATTTCCGTCTTTGCTTAAAAGATACCGAGCGAAGTAATCATTCATGCGTGAAATACTAACCTTAGTATACTCTTGTTTGTCATTTTTTTCAAGTTCAGTTTTCATGGTTTCCTCCAAAAAATATAGTTTTCATACTTTATAAAATATCGTGGCAAACGCAAAGTTCTTTACAACATGTAACCGTAATGTTAATTGTTATTAATTACCCACCTTTATTATAGGCGTTTAGGTATAAAAAATTTGGGATTTTAGAAAAAAACCGCCCAAATAAAACTTACTATTTTCTCACTTTTCACACTTGCCAATACAAAATCTTTTTAGTATATTTTACTTATGGATATTGTATTTTTAGCTCTTTCAACCTTAAGTTCGCTTATTTCTGTGTACATGCTCGTGTGTTTGGTGCGAGTATTTATTACGTGGGTTCCCTCCCTTGCCTACAGTGCTTTTGGGCGAATTCTTTCACAAATTGCAGACCCATGGTTAAATATATTTAGAAAGTGGAATCCACTTCGCCGATACGGAGTTGACATTTCCCCTATTTTTGCCTTTGCAGCCCTTATGCTCATTTCTAGCATTTTTGAACAAATTGCATACAGCCGCACCTTTTCGGTTGGTATAATTCTTGCAATAATTGTGAGCATGGCATGGTCGGTGGTGTCTTCTCTTTTAACCTTTTTTAATTTAATTGTTTTGGTTCGATTAATTGCAACATTTTTTAACAAAAATCAGGGACAAATTTGGCAAAGCATTGACCAACTACTGCAACCAGTTATAAAAAAAGTTATACCTTTTTTTACAAAAAACAGATTTATACAATTAAAATATTCACTTATGATTTTACTAGCAATTGGAGTTGCAGCTCAATACGGAATAGGCTTTGCCGTATCGATGCTTAGCTCAATATTGAGTTAGAACATCTTACAAGTAGGATAATATGAAACTGCGAGACATTGAAATTCCCATTACAAATATCGCAGGTGTTGGTGAATCGCTCTCAAAACACTTTTCAAAAGTAAATGTTTTTACTATTGCAGATTTATTTTCATATTATCCACGCGATTGGGAAGATAGGACAAAAACGCACCCCCTATCAAGTTTTTCTGAACACTCAAAAATCCATACCCTTGCAGAAGTTATTGGGCATGAATGGTTTGGTTTTGGTAGGATGAAAACGCTCAAAATAATTATCCGCGACTCAAGCACAGTAGCATCACTTATTTGTTTTAACCGCCCCTTTTTTGAAAAGTCGCTTCCAGTTGGATCTGTAATAAGCCTTACAGGAAGTTTTAACGTGCGAAAGGGAGAATTACAATGCTCAAGTTTTGATGCTATATGTATTACAAAAAAGGGAACACTTGAAGACTTTAGCGGAAAAAAACTTCCCGACAGTGCTGTCCTTCCAATATATCCATTAACACAAGGCTTAGGACAGCGACAGGTGCGGAAAACAATGCTACAAGCCTTAAAAGAATATTCACTTGGTATTGAAGATGAGCTCCCATCAAATCTGTTTGAAAAATACTCACTTCTTCACAAAACACATGCAATTAATGCTATTCATAACCCTAAAAATATTTCAGAAGCGTTGAGTGCAAAACGCACAATAGTTTTTGAAGAACTGTATCACTTTCAAAAAAACATACTAACACGTGTATCAGAGCGAAAAAAAAATAGTATACAAGCCCCCTTTGTTAAGGACCAGCAACTGGAAAACGAAACAGAAGACTCTCACCTGCTTCGCTCCTTTTCCCCCTGTCAAAAGCAACTGTTTGACAGGCTTCCTTTTCAATTAACAAAAGACCAAATAACAACAATTATTCAATTAAATGCAGAAATTGACGCAGGATTTATAAAACCCACAAGCAAAGAAAAAGCACCCTTTCAAATGGCGAGACTTTTACAAGGCGATGTAGGATCAGGGAAAACACTTGTAGCATTTTTTGCGTGCCTTAGAGTAGTAGACTGGGGCGGTCAATGTGCTATTCTTGCACCTACAGAAATTTTATCAAAACAACATGCCGAAAATGCCGCAAAAATGCTAGAACCAATAATAAATGCAAATGGGCAAGGCGTAAGAGTAGCATTCCTTACTGGAAACATACAAGCAAAAGGGCGAAACGCACTTTTAAAAGCACTAAAAAACAATGACATAGATATAATAATTGGAACACACGCCCTGTTTTCTAAAAATGTAGTGTACAACAATTTGAGGCTTGCAATAATTGACGAACAGCACCGTTTTGGTGTAATTCAAAGAAATGCCATAATAGACAAGGGAAGAACATCAATAGTAGCGTCAAAAAATGACTATCCTACCGTTCCCGCAGTATTAATGATGAGTGCAACACCTATTCCACAAACACTTGCCCTTACCGTATATGGCGACTTAGATGTGTCCACAATTGCAACCATGCCGGTTGGCAGAAAGCCAATTATTACACACTTAACTCGCCAAGGAAACGAGGCAAACGCATACGAAGCTATTCGCAAAGAATTACAAAAAGGACGTCAAGCATACTTTGTGTATCCTCGAATAGAAGATGAAAACGAATTAACAGAAAATGAAGAGGAAAAAGACGACGTCTCACTACACTTTGAACGTGCCGAAAAAACACGTTTAAAGTCTGCAGAACACATGCATGATTTTTTATCAAGTCAAGTATACCCTGAGTTTACTTGTGCAGTAATTCATTCAAAAGTAGATGAAGAAGAACAAAGTCGCATATTACGTGATTTTCACAATAACAAGATACAAGTGCTCGTTGCAACAAGCGTTGTAGAAGTTGGCGTGGATGTTCCAAATGCTACTTGCATGGCTATAGAACATGCAGAACGTTTTGGACTCGCAGCCCTTCATCAATTAAGGGGGCGAGTTGGACGTGGAAGTGAACAATCGAGCTGTTTTTTAATCTATTCTCAAAAACTTACAGAACTGGGAAAAGCTCGCCTAAAAGTTATGCATGAAAGTGTTGATGGCTTTTATATTGCAGAAGAAGACTTAAAACTCCGAGGACCTGGCGAAGTAAGCGGCATTCAACAGTCAGGCTATCTTACGCTCGGCTTAGCCGACCCTGTACGCGACATAGATATTTTGCAAACAGTGCGAAAAGAGTTATTAAGCGAAATGTAGTTAATCAATCTTACCTTGGCATCTTTACAGTAATTCATAAGGAAGACTATTTCTATAAAACACAAAAAAAAGCTGCCTGTTGGAATAATCCATACAAACAGCTTATTTAAATTAAATACCCTTTCCTATTCTGCGCCTACAACTTTTTCCAAATCAATCTCAGCAAGTTTTTTGTAGGACTGTGGTAGCATCATCGACAATTGAGGGTCTTCATAATATGCTAAAACTCGGTTTAAGGCAACCTCTGCTTCTTTGTAATTTTTTTCCTTTACATCCAAATGAGCAAGTTCAAATTCGGCAATAACAACAGAGGCAGGATTCGATCCAAATAAAGAAAGCATCACTCCATAATAATAGCGGGCATTATCGTAGTTATTGTCGTCAACGGCAGATTGTGCCATTTGAATCAATTCGGCCTCTGTAATTCCGGGCGGTATTTCTTCAGGAGGTGATTTGCAAGCAGTAATTACTAATGCAAATAATATTGCAATACACACATATGTTTTTTTCGTATAGGTTGATTTTTTCATAATCTTACTGTATCATCTTTTAAAAGACTATTCAAGGGGTTTATACCCATATAAATATTTTGGGTGCTCCCCGCCAAAGGCGGGTCGGGCTCTGCGGGGTTCCGCTACCGCTTCATTCCTTCGCCCGCAAAGGCGCACACAGGTGCGGCCTTACTAACGGGCTTGGAACAGCTTAGCTGCCCCTGCGATCCCTAGCACTTACACAAAAAGAGGTTTATTATGCTAACAGTTGGAATTATAGGGGCAACAGGCTACGTTGGTGCAGAGTTAGTACGACTTTTGGTACGCCATCCACACGTTAAAAAATTAGTTCTCAGTTCAGTCAGCTATGAAGGGCAAAACATTCAAGACGTATACCCAAACCTTTGCGGAATGCTTTCGGCTAAAACAGATGGCACACTAGTAAATGCCGACGAAGTAATGAAAGAAGCAGATATTATTTTTACAGCCCTTCCCCACGGCATTGCTGAAACCTATGCTTTTGAAGCAAAAAAACAAGGTAAAAAACTCATCGACATGTCTGCGGACTTTCGCTTTGACGATGACAAAGCTACATTCAAACAATGGTATAAAACAGATTGGAAACATAAAGATATTCACAAAGAATCTGTTTACGGTATGCCCGAAATGAATAGAGAAAAACTAAAAAAGGCTTCTATCGTTGGAAATCCCGGTTGTTACGTAACAGCAACAACACTCGCCCTACTTCCTGCAATAAAAAACAACATCATAAAACTAGATTTAATTGTTGCAGACTGTAAAAGCGGCACAACCGGCACAGGGCGAGAGCCTAGCAGTACAAATAATTTTTCAGAAAGCGGTGAATCGTGTAGTGCATATGGAATAGGTGCACACCGCCACACTCCAGAAATTGTACGAAACCTAACAAAAACGGCAGGCGAAAATGTAAATGTTGTATTTACGCCTCACCTACTCCCAATGAGCCGTGGAATATTGGCAACTGTATATGCACCTCTATCAGAAGCTTTTGCAAAAGGAAAAAGTACAGAAGAAATTGAAACAGAAGTGCGTAGTGCATACGAAAAGATCTACAACGATGAGCCATTTGTACGCTTTTTGAAAAAAGGCGTTTTAGCTAAAACAAAAAATGTTCGCTTTACCAACTTTTGCGACATGAGCATTCATGTTGTAAACAATGGCACAATGCTACAAGTTGTTTCCGTTTTGGATAATATGCTAAAAGGTGCAAGCGGACAGGCCATACAAGCTATGAATATTATGTACGGTTTTGAAGAAACGGCAGGTCTCGATTTGATTCCTACCGCGTTTTAGGTCTCTTAGCTTATGCTATAGTGTTGCTTCTCTTTTACCTTTTACTAAAAAGCCAATAAGCATAACTATAGCAAACAATGCTAGGTATACATACACTGCAATGCCATGGCTAATAAAGGCTGCATACATCATAAATAGCGAGCCAATAATAGCAAGAATTGGCATTACTATCCTTGAAAACACCGATGCCTCTTTAATATTTTTTATAACCCATATAAAAATTGGTAAGTACAATGCGTACATTGTTACAATCGGTAGCTCCGATACATCTAAGAACAGAGGCCACCACCCTGCAAAGTTTCCATACCATAAAAAAATGTATGCTTCGCAGAGTAAAAGACCAATTATTGCAGAGTTTGTTGGCATATTTGTTGTGGAATCTACCCTAGCAAAAACATCAGGCTTTGGTCCCATGTTTCTTACTGCCAAAGAGTATAAACCGCGGGTACAACCAAGCATAAGTCCATTGGTAGTTCCTAAGCACGATATAACAATAAATACCAAGAGCAATGTTCCAGCAAAATTCCCGAACGTGTACGTAAAGGCAAGTCGTACCGCAGTTTCCCCGCCTTCCATTAATTCAGTTGTTGGCATAGTTCCAGCTAGCCCTATAAAGTATGCAATATAAATGGCTACAATGGCAATGGTACCTCCTACTAAAGCCCGAGGAAGATTTTTTTTTGCGTCTACAAGCTCTGAGTTTATACTTGTTGCAATAATCCACCCTTCATAAGCAAACGCCGTTGCAACAATGCTTGTAAAAAAAGGGTTTGTAGTTGTAACGGATACTATCTCTTGGGTAAAATTTTCAATCATTTGCCCATTTACCAATCCCCTAATAAAGCCAACTATTGCAAGTGCTAACAATGGAATAAGCTTTATTATAGTTGTTGACACTTGAAATTTACCTGCTAAAATTGGTGACAATGCATTTAACGCATACATTGCAACTAAATACACTGCCGTAAGCATAAAGGTTGTAGAGCCTGTATTAACATTTTCAAAACCAAATAATACTGCTGTATATTTTGCTGATACCCACGCTAAAATGCCTGTTAATGATGGGTAATAGATTGTTGACATAAACCATCCAACATAATAGCCATAACTTTTTCCTGCGGCTGCTTCTGCATAGTCAACAATGCCGTTTACCTTTTCATATCGTGTAGCCAAGATTGAAAAAACATAGGCACACACAATCATAATTACACCACCAACAATCCATGCAAAAACACCTAACATTACGTTGCCATTTGTTGCGGTAAGTACTTTTTCAGCCTTAAAAAAAACACCACTACCTATAACAATCCCAATTACCATTGCTATTGCAGTGAGGAATCCAAATTTTCTTTGTAAATTATTTTGCATCACCTTCATCCTCTAACTATTTTTATAAAATTATGTAAACTATCATTTAAAATAGTACCAATACATTATATCATAAAAATGAGAACTCTGAAAAAAAATATGCAATAAATACTAATAGAATTTTAGTATTTTCGTATTACGCTTTGCGTTCCTTCTCTCCCGTGACCTTCTTCAACAAGTTTTTCATACATATCAGTTATTATATCCAAACACGGAAGATTTTTGCCCATTTCTCTCATTGCACCCTGCGCAATGTGTAAGTCTTTTAAAAAATGCTCATTCATAAAATATGGGCCGTAATCGTTCTCTAGCATTCTGGGTGCGTTGTTATCCATTTGCCAACTTCCAGCCGCCCCTTTAGAAATTGCTGCAAGTACTGCGTTTGGATCCAAGCCATTTGTTTTAGCGTAGGTAACAGCTTCTGCACATGCAACTACATTTCCAGCAACTGCAATTTGATTACATGCCTTGCAGTGTTGACCGCTTCCAGCTTTTCCGAGATAATTTATGTTTTTTCCTAAAATTTCAAATAACGGACGTGCTTCCTCAAAAAAGGATTCTTCTCCACCTACCATAATAGAAAGTGTTGCATTTCTTGCCCCATTATCACCGCCAGAAACAGGAGCATCAAGCATTCTAAATGTTTTGCCATTTTCACCACTTGAGGCTTTATCATGCAATTTTTTTGCTAAAAGAGGTGATGATGTTGTCATATCAATTAAAAGAGCATTAGCAGGTGCATGTTCAAAAATGCCACCACTTCCAAGATATATTTCTTCTACATCCTGTGGATAGCCAACAATACTAAAAACAACATTTGCATCTTTTACACACTCTGCAATTGTCGTTGCCGGAACTATACCAAATTCTTTTAACACTACACACTTTGAAAAAGTTCTGTTATACGCTGTAACCGTGTGACCATTTTGGGCTAGATGTTTTGCCATAGAGGAGCCCATAATCCCCGTTCCAATCCATGCTATATTCATAAAAAAAGTATACACTATTTTTTTGCGGGAGGCAATACGAGTGTAGACCAGAATGGGTGTGAAAAAGCATACCACTTTGTGTTTACAATTTTCGGAGCGTACAAATTGTAAGCCGAGGTTACCTAATCCCTTGAATTAATTCATACAAGATAGATGTTTGCTTTTCTATATTTACTTCAGGTGATTGTGTTTCTGCTTCAGATACTTCTTCTGCCACCACTTGCACTGTGTTTTCTAGTAAACTATCTTCTCCCTCCAATACAGGAACTGGTATTATTTCATCTCCGATATTTACTACATCATAAAACCCATTTTGCTTATACACACCTTGAGAAATATCCTCACCTACAGATGTTAATGTTATGGTTCCAAGCATATCTTTTGTATCATATTTTAATGCAATTTCGCTTTCTTTTAATTGTATATCAGCTTCTTCATAAATTTCAAATACTTGATCTACACTTGCGCCATCTTTACGCCCCATGTCAATTAAGACATTTGTACCACGTCTTTGAATAATACTTCCTTTTTGTGGAAGAGATTTTGTAACATCATTTCTAATTTTTTGAAGGGCAGAAGCAAAACGGTCGTTTCCAGTTCTGTACACATCCCAAGAAGCAACCTTTGTACCAGTCGAAGCCAAATAAAGATCAATGTTTATACGTATATCTCTCTCTCCTTCTGTAACATCAAGCATAGCAAAAAAATCGTACTCATTTTCGCGAGCATCTCTAAAGGCTTCTGCATAACTCTTGACAGAACCTTCACTTGCTATAGCCTCAACTGTTTGGTTAGAATTAAATATATCTGCAAGCATACCCGATGTAATCGAAAGAGCATTTTGGTGATACATTGAAATAGCATCTGCAAAATGATACAAGGCAATTGACCATCGTGTTTTATCCAAATAAAAAGGATCTACACCCCATTGCAAGGGTAAGGTATTTGATAACAAAGAAGAATATGATTCAATATTATCATCAACAGATTGCGTTGAAAGGTTTTGAGCTTGAAGAAACTGTAATTGAGACAAATATGACTCCGCATAGCCCTCTTGTAAAAGAATATCTGCCAATGCAAGCCGTGCAGGAACACTTACAGGATCTATACGTAATGTTCGCTGATACTCATACAGAGCCGTACTTGAAAGATATTTTTCTCGGGCAATTTGAGCCTTTTCTAAATGATACGCAGCCCATCCTGTTCTTCTTGAATCTTCTATTTGAATTTTATCGTAAATTAATAATTCAAAAGCTGCTCTCATTAGTTCATCTTGTGGATCCAATCGTAAGCCAAGTTCCCAATTTGAAAGAGCCTCATTTATATTACCTAGCTGGGCATTCGCTAAACCTTTAACATACCATGCAGAAGGAGTATCTCTTTCCATAGCAATAATCCTATCGCACACAGAAATAGTTTCATCATAGCGTCCCGCAACAAATAAAATATCTGAAAGCATTTTGTACGCATCTTCATAGTTTTCGTCAATACTAATTGCAGTACGTGTATAACTTTCTGCATCTCTAAGATTATTCGCTTTTGCTGCTAAATAACCAGCAATATATAAAACATCTGCTCTTTCGTTATGATACCGTAATGCTTGCAAAATGTAGTCTTGTGCTTTTTCGGTATCGCCCATTTCATCAGCAATAAGTGCTAACGACAACAGTGCTTTTTTATTTGAAGATTCGCGTTTTAAGGCATCTAAAAAATAATTTTCAGCACCTGTAAACTTACCATTAAAAAGATCTAACTGTGCCAAGCCAAAGCGAGCATCTACATTATTAGGTTGAGTAATAAGAATTTCTAAAAAAATTTGACGAGCTTCATCAAGGCGCCCTAAACCAATAAGTGAAAAACCTTTTAAATTAGGAATTTCAACCCTATTTTTTATATACTGCTCTGACTTTACTATATAGTTAAGCGCTAAATCATATTGGTCTAATTCATATGCACACTCAGCAAGCGAAAACCAAGCA
>CAZUPJ010000018.1:0-14109 GCA_964622185.1 uncultured Treponemataceae bacterium | reverse complement strand
ATCGGAATATTTTTTCTGAATGTTAGCAAAAAAAAGTTGATGAAAGTTTATGCTTGTGATATTATATAGTATGAAATATTTTGCTGCTCAAATACAAACATCAAAAGAAGACTACTTTATCACAAATGTTACTTCTAAGTTAGGCACAAACGCAACTCAGCAAAGATTTATATTTTTAAGAAGATACTTGCCTATACGAAAAGCGGGAAAAACTACAAAGGAAGTTAAGCCAATTTTTCCTGGCTATATTTTTATTGAAGCAAATGAAATGGATTCGAGTCTATTTAATGCGATTCGATCAACTCAGTATTTTTTAAGATTTTTACCCGACAATAATCACATTAGGGCAATTGAAAATAACGATTTAGCATTGTTGAAACATTTTATAACTCTGGGAAGCATAGCTGAGATTTCAACAGTTACATTTGATGAACATGATAGGATAGTAATAAAGTCAGGACCGCTTGAAGGATTGGAAGGATTAATAGTAAAAGTTGACAAACGGAAAAAACGTGCAAAAGTAGCACTTGATTTTTCTAATAAGCAATTTTTTATAGATTTAGCATTTGAGGTACTAGAGGAGACAAAACATGAGCAAAAGTAATGCCCGAGTATATATAATTGGAGCAGGATTTGCGGGACAGATGGTTGCCTCTGAGCTTAAAAGGAAAAAAATATTTGGCACTCCCGTAGCTTTTGTCGATGATGACCCATCTATAATTGGCAGAATGATAGACGGCATTGCCGTGTTTGGCCCAATAGTTCCAATTGTTGCCTCGCTTCATTTATCCCCTTACGATGAAGCAATAATAGCAATGCCTACTGCAACAAATGCTCGCATAAAAACAGTATACGAGGCGTTGAGAAAATCAGGTTTTACTCAAATAAAAACATTACCTGCTGTTTCCCAAATTGTTGAAGGAAGTGCTCATTTAATTCAAGCAAGACAAATTGACCCTCTTGATATACTGGGAAGAACCCCTATAACCATATCCCTTAAAGAAAGTTTGTTGTACTTACGAGGAAAACGCGTATTAATTACTGGTGCAGGAGGCTCTATCGCCTCTGAATTGGCACGGCAACTTTTATCAGGGGGAGCAGAACGCCTTTATTTATTTGGACACGGAGAAAACTCCATATACCAAATTGATAAAGAGCTAAGAATCCTGCAAAAAGAAGGGGTTGGTGAAAAAGCTACCATTGTCCCTGTAATTGGAGATTTAAAAGACAGAGATTATATGCAGTACATTTTATCAAAACTAAAATGTGATGTTATTTTCCACTGTGCAGCATATAAACATGTTCCTCTTATGGAAGAAAATCCTGTTGCGGTTATTGAGAACAATGTACTTGGAACAAAAAATATTTTAGATGCAGCTCTAAATGCCAAGGTTTCTCGATTTGTACTAATTTCAACAGACAAAGCTGTTTCACCAGTAAGTGTCTATGGCGTTTCAAAAATGCTTTGTGAAAAATTAGTCCTTGCTGCTGCAAAGTCGGTTCAAGGCAAGAATGATGCATATATGTTTGTACGTTTTGCAAATGTATTAGGATCTCGTGGTTCAATTTTACCGCTCTTTGCAGAGCAATTAAAAACAGGTGGACCTTTAACTATTACACATCCCGATATAAAACGGTATTTTATGACAATTCCTGAAGCATGTTCACTTGTATTAAAAACTGGTGGCGTTGGTGAGAATAAAGCATCCTATCTACTAGACATGGGCGACCCAATTAACATTACCAATATTGCATTGCAATTTATTGAACTATCAGGTTTTGAACCGTATAAGGATGTTCAAATTTCCTATATCGGTTTGCGTCCAGGGGAGCGATTAGATGAACCACTTTGGACGAAAAATGAAAACCCTCAAAAAACTGATTTTGAAAAAATATTAAAACTTAGCTGTAGTGAGCATATTTCAAACAATGACTCCAGCAATTTTTCACTTGAAAACTTACTACAAGAAATTTATCCAATTTGCAAGGATACATCACATAAAAACTATCGCAATGCAAACATACTTATAGAAATTTTGAAAAACTTTGTTCCCTCATATAAGGATTTTATACATGAAAACAATTAAAAAAAATGATGTTGTACCCTTTTTTTTACCATCGATTGGTAATGAAGAGGAAAAAGCAGTACTTGAAGTAATGAGGTCTGGTTGGCTTACAACGGGAGAAGTTACATTAGAATTTGAAAAAGAGTTTGCTCAAAAAGTTGGGTGCAAACACGCTCTTGCGGTAAACAGTGCAACATCTGGATTAATGCTTGCAATGGAAGCCTGTGGTATTCGAGAAGGAACTAAAATATTAACAAGTCCGTATACCTTTGTTTCAACAGTTACCACTGCATTGCACTTAGGAGGAGATGTTGTCTATGCAGACATTGAAGATCATACATATAGTATAAGCCCAGAGCAAATCGAAGAAAAACTTTCGAAAGATAGAGCTATTCGTGCAATTGTTCCCATTCATATTGCAGGGAATCTTTGCAACATGAAACGCATACGAGAAATTGCAAAAAGATATGGAGTAAAAATTATAGAAGATGCAGCACATTCATTTCCTTCATCAACTGCAACTGGATTTGGTGGAACACTGGGAGATGTTGGTGTTTTTTCTTTTTATGCAACAAAAACGATAACAACAGCAGAAGGGGGCATGATTTGTACAAATAATGACAAGCTTGCTCAACGAATGGCAACTATGAGAATGCATGGAATAGACAGAACAGTTTGGAATAGATATACATCAGATTCTGCATCTTGGGAGTATGATGTTATACAAGCGGGATACAAATGCAATTTACCCGATATTCTTTCTGCAATTGGGCGAGAACAATTAAAAAAAGCAGATAGCTTTTTAGATAAAAGAAAAAATATAGCCATGCAATATAACAAAGCATTTCAAAATTATGATTTTTTACGATGCCCACCGGACTCAGACGGAAATGCTTGGCATTTGTACCTTTTGAGATTAAACGAACAAAAGCTACTCATTACGCGAGATGAGTTTTCTCACAACTTAAAAAAAAATGGTGTGCATACTTCTCTGCATTTTATTCCGCATTATAATTTTACCTATTTTAAAAAGCGTTATAAATTAAAGAAAAGAGACTTTCCTAACACAAAAAAACAGTTCGAATCAACAATAAGTATACCCTTATGGCCCGATATGACGCCTGACATGATAGAAAAAGTAATAAATACGGTAATTGAAATAGGTAAAAATAACTATAACGGATAGACGTTACTGAAAAAATTTGTTACTTATTCAGTAACCTAACAAGTATGCACAAATAGTATTAATAATTTAAGATTTTTGTTGCAAACATCGAAGTAACATAAGTATAGCAACTGAAAAATTGATTTTTTTCAGAGCTGCAATGAAGAAAGGATAGTATGCCACCGAGACAAAAAAAAGAAAACAATAAAACTATTCAATTTACATCATCGTATTACAGCGATTTGTATAATGATTCCACTTTGTATGCAGTACTTATACGAAGTCCAATATCTTCAGGCACGATACGTTCAATTACCTTAACGAATATTCCCGAAGACTATGATATTTTTACAGCTGACGATTTACAAACTGAGCATAACATACAAATTTTAAACACAAATTTTCCTGTTTTGGCAAAGCAAAAAATTTCTTATAAAGGTGAACCCATAGGAATTATAACTGGTCCAAGTCTTCCAAAAATTCATGAATTAGTAAGCACTGTAGAAATAGTGTATACCGAGAGTTTTCCACAAAAGAAAGAATCTGAAACAAAAGATATAATTGCAAAACGGAAAATCCTTCATAACGGTAAAAAAAAATCAGACAATATAGCTCATACTATAACATCAAATTATTCGTTACAATTAGATATCGAAGAAATTTCTGAATCGAATGGAGCTCTTTGCTACGCAAATGGTAAAAAGCTCACTATATACACTCCAACTCACTGGGCTAGTAATTTACGACAAAACCTTGCAGCCATAACAGATTACGATTCAGATGATATTATTATACATAAAACAAAACTTCCAATAACAGAAAAAAATGCCCCTTGGAAAAACACAACCCTTGCAATACAATGTGCAATTGCATCATTACTAACTAAAAAAAGTGTTTTATTGAATCTTTCTCAAACTGAACAAACCATTTATGACAACTTTAGTAACACCATCGATATACACCATATTTCAAAAGTAGATGAACATGGTAAAATAATACAAAGTACAATACGAATACTTGTTGATGTTGGAGCCTATAATCCTTTTGCACAAGTAATTGCAGATAGGCTTGCTATTTCGGCACTAGGATTATATAAAGCCCAAGAAATTGATATTGAAGTAAATATAAAAACATCACACAATCCTCCTGCAACACCACTTATTAGGTGGTTAGATTACCATTGTTTTTTTGCAATTGAAAGCCATATGGAAGAAATTGCAAAAAAAGTTCGAATTAATTCAAGCGAAGTGCGGGAAATAAACAAAGACTCACAAGATGCCACCTACCCATTACAGTTAAACAGTGAAACATACGACCAACTAGTGAATATCGCCACAAAAAAAAGTGATTTTTATAGAAAATATGAAACATATGCATTAACACCTTACACAGCAAATTCAAAAGAAAACTATCTCCCTATTAGAGGTATTGGACTTGCAACAGCATTTGAAGGCAATGCCTTCTTAGGTGCCATAACAGATAAGGGGCTGCACAGCGTTGAAGTAACAATTGAAAAAAATGGTCTTGTAATTTTAAGAGTACTGCATTCTTCAGATACAATTGCAACAATATGGAAAAACATAGCTAGTTCAATCCTTTCTGTAAATACAAACGACATAATTATTGATAACACCTATTTTCAAAATGAAGACTCAAACGTTCCAGAAACTATGAGAAACAACATGCATATTACAGCACAGTTATTAAAAAAGGCATGCTTGGCAGTTCAAAAATTACGCTTCCACCAGGCACTTCCTATAACAGTAAAGCGAACATTTAATATTACATCAAAGAAAACGTGGAATGATAAAACTTTTTCAGGAAAACCATTTTATGTTGCGTCATGGATAGCATTAATTGCAGAAGTAGAATTGATTGTTCCAATATATTCTTATGCAATTAAAAGCATTTGGGTATCAATAGATGCAGGTGCTGTTATGGACAAAAGAAGAGCTCGGTATGCAATTCAAGATTGTATAAAAAAAATTCTTTCGCAAACTATGAAAAATCAAATGCTCTCTGAACCTGTTATTTCGGTAACATTTATTGATAGTACAGAAGAACCTAAACAAATGCGAGAATTAATATACTCAACACTGCCTGCCGCTATTTGTAATGCTCTTTCACAAATTTTACAACAACCATGTCAATCATTTCCAATTGAACCAAAAACTATTTATGATAAAATTCAGAACATACATGATAAGACTATTGTAAATCAAAATGAGCCTATAGATAAAAAACACACAGAGGAAAAAACACATGCAAATGAACCTACTTCTAAATAATAACACAATACGATTTGAAGGAGAAAATGGAGAAACGCTACTTTCTGCATTAAGAAGGCAGCATATTACTTCTGTAAAATGTGGGTGTTCAAAAGGGATGTGTGGTTCTTGCACTGTATTAATTGATAACAAGGCAGTTCCTTCCTGTTTAGTACCAATAGAATCGCTCACAAACAGAAAAATACTTACATTGGAAATCTTTGCACTAACAAATGAATATGACGATATTATGCAGGGATTAAAGAGAGCAAATGTAAAACTTTGTGGGTTTTGTGACACAGGAAAAATTTTCGCTATTCATGAAATATTAATCTTTGATGAAAACCCAAACAGAAATGATGTTTTACGGCGAATGAGAACTTTTTCATGCACATGCACCAGCGTGGAAGCAATGACTGATGCTGTTTTCAAAGCATTTGATATATATACGGAAAGAACGGGGAAGTCAGAATATGGGCGAAAATAAAACGAACACGTATCAAGCCGAAACAATAAGTGAAGTTTTGTATCACTTAAAAAACGTACAAAATATACAAGTATATGCAGGTTGCACGTTATGCACAAAAAATATGTATGGAAACACTATTGAGCTTCCTCAGTCATGCGTATTTATTGGCAACATTGACGAACTGAAAGAAATCAATAAGACAGAACGATACATTGACTTTGGATCATGCGTAACCATAAACCAAATATTACGCCTTGGAAATACTCGAATACCTCCTTTTTTACATGAAGCAGCTTCAACAATTGCCTCTCACAATATAGGCAATATAGCCACAATTGGTGGAAACATATGTCATATAAGTCGCAAAATGAGTCTTTATGCGCCATTACTAGCCTTAGATGCACTTCTTGAAATACGAAGCACATCTGAAATTCGAAATATTCCACTAACAAAATTTTCAGAAATGCCAAAGGGGTTTTTTCTTACAAAAATACGTGTCCCCATAGAAGATTGGACAACAACTACATATATTAAAATTGGATCTCCCTACGAACAAAATGAGAACAGTGCATCGTATACATTTTTAGTAGATGCAAGCAAGGGGTCAAATCTTAGTGACTTACGAATATCCTTTGCAGGAGAACATGCGTTTAGGAGTCGAGAGCTAGAAAACACACTCATTGGGGCTAGACTTCCGCTTACAGATAGAGATTGTACCGCCGCTCTCGAAAAAGCATCACAGCTATATGATGAAGAACTTGTAAAAGCAAATCGAAGCCAGAGTACTTTCTTAAAAAGTCAGTTTATTAACCTTTTAGAATTATCGCTCGAAGAACTAAAACGAGTATATTTTTAAGTTACAATTCTCAAACCTGCACAAAAAGCAAAAGAGACTACAAACAGGGTGAAAATTGATTTTTAATACTTTATAAAAAAAACAACTACTCAATAAGCATTGCATCGCCATATGAAAAAAACATGTACTTACATTCAACCGCTTTTTTATACGCATTAAAAATTGTTTCTTTTCCAGCAAAGGCGCTTACAAGCATTAATAGTGTTGATTCTGGTGTGTGAAAATTGGTAAACAATCTATCTACGACATTAAAGGTACAACCTGGGTGCAAAAAGATATTTGTAGAGCGTGTACCACTTTCTACAACTGCGGTTTCACTATTCCATGCAGATTCTAAAGTACGTACCGATGTTGTACCAACAGCAAGTATTTTTTTTCCTGCTTTTTTCGCAGCATTTATTGCGTTTGCACTTTCTTTACTTATTGAGTAATACTCATAATGCATGGCGTGATCTTCAATTTTTTCAGCTCTTACAGGCAAAAATGTTCCAAGACCAACATGAAGTGTTACATAAGCAATCTCAATACCTTTAGTTACAATTTTTTCAAGAAGTTCCTCTGTAAAATGTAAACCAGCAGTAGGACATGCAGCAGAACCAGTTTCATTTGCATATACATTTTGGTACCTTTCACCGTCCTCATCATCATCTTCTCTTTTTATATATGGAGGAAGTGGAATATGTCCATTTTTTTCAAACCACGTTTCAGTAAGTTTTGTCTCCCCATTTGGTAGCACAAATGAAAGCGTTCTAAATTCGGATCCTATATCATTTTCATTTTCTATAATGGTGCCAATTGTTCCATCTGTAAAGCGGTACTCGTTTCCAACTTTTTGCCTTTTTGCGTTTTTTACCATACATCGCCAAAGCTCTGTTTCTACATTTTTTATTGTAATATTTTCTAAAACCATAAACTCAACAGGTTTTGTTGCCGCTTGTTCATTAAAATTTTTAGATATTTTATCTGCATAACAACGAGATCGTCTTACGCGAGAGTTATTAAATACCATAAGAGTGTTTTCATCTATGAGGTCAACTAAATCTGCCATTGCCTTGTGCAACACTTCGCCTGTTACACGGTCTAGCACCATGAGCTTATCTTCACCACGAACAGTAGACGGGTGTTGGGCAATTAATTCTTCGGGTAAATCAAAATAAAAATCTTTCGTTAGCATTGCTTTTAAACTTCTCTATTCCTAAATGTTCGTATGCCTTTTCCGTTACCATTCTTCCCCTCGGGGTTCTTTGAATTAATCCAGATTGAATAAGAAAAGGCTCATAGTAATCTTCCAAGGTGTCAACAGATTCACCTATAGAAATTGCCAAGGTTTCAGCTCCAACGGGGCCTCCACCAAAGTTTTTTATAATTGTTGAAAGTATTTCTCTATCGTGTTTTTCTAAGCCAAGTGAATCAATTTCAAGTCGCTTTAAGCCACTAACAACAACATCTTTTGTAATATGACCTTTACCAAATACTTGTGCAAAGTCTCTCATACGTCGCAAAATGCGGTTGGTAACACGAGGTGTTCCCCTAGAGCAATTGGCCATTAACATTGCAGCATCATCGTCTATTGTTACATTTAAAATGCCTGCACTTCTTTTTATAATACTTGCAAGTTCCGATGTTTCATAAAATGAAAACCTTTGAACAATACCAAAGCGGCTTATAAGGGGACTTGAAACCATACCCGCTTTTGTAGTTGCCCCAACAAGGGTAAATTTTGGAATGGGGATCCTAACCGTGCGTGCTGCAACACCCTGCCCTATAATCCAGTCAAGTTCGTAGTCTTCCATTGCAATGTAGAGCATTTCTTCAATTGCAGGCTTTAAGCGGTGAATTTCATCAATAAAGAATACTGTTCTTTCTGTTACAGTTGATAAAATACCTGCAAGATCTTTTGGTTTATCGAGTGCAGGAGCGGATGTTACTTTGAAATCGGCTCCGAGTTCGTGTGCGGTAATTTGAGCGAGTGTTGTTTTTCCCAAGCCTGGAGGTCCAATTAAAAAAAGATGGTCTAAACTTTCATTTCTTGTTTTTGCAGCTTGAATAAATACGTGTAAGTTTTCCTTAATTTTTTGTTGCCCTAGAAATTCATCTAAAAACTGAGGACGTAAGTTAAAATCGTTTTCGTCTTCGTGTAACACGCTGTCGGGGCGTACTATGTTATCCATGGAGTTTTCCTAGAGTATTTTTTTTATTTTTAATCCACAGATTACACAGATTACATAGATTTTTTTGTGTAGAATTTAGGATGTTGACTGATTTTATAAGATATATTTTATTCATTTTTTTTATCCTTTTTATTAAGTACAGTTTAATTCCTAATTGTTAATTATGCATTATTAATTATATTAGGTCTATGATTGCGCGGCGGAAAAGTAGTTCTTCTTGCCCTTGCCTATTTTTTGATTTAAAATCTTCATCTGTTTTTAATTCGTTAAGCAATTTTGTAATAGCAAGTTCGCATTGTTTTTTTTCGTAGCCCATGTTTACCAATGCCATAACCACATCTTCCCAAGGTGATGATGCACTTGATTTTGTAGAACTTCCAGTAGAAGTCTTTCCGTCATCAAGGTGAAGTTTACCTTTTAATGTAAGCATCATTTTTTGGGCAGTTTTTTTACCAATGCCTGAAATAGTTTCTAAACGTGCCATGTCGTCGGTATTTAAAGTTTCAACAAGTTCGTTAGCCGTAATTGAGGACAATATTTTTATTGCAGCCTTTGGTCCTACTCCGTCAACCTTCATTAAGTCTAAAAACACCGAGCGTTCTATTGTGCTAGAAAAGCCAAACATACGCATTGAGTCTTCTTTATGGTAAAGCCATGTGTATATTTTTGCTTCTTCACCGAGAGGTGCTAAAATATCAAGGGCAGAGTCCGGTACCATTAAATCCCATTCCACTCCACCAACTTGTAAAAATACTGTTTGAGATCCTTTATATGTGATTATTCCAGTTAAGCTATTGTACATTGTAGTGTAAGTATAGCGGATTATGCGAAAAATTACAAGGTTACTCTATAAAGAAAAAAAGCAGTGTGTTGCTCAAAGTGAAACAACCCACTGCTTTCAATGAGCATTGTCAATTAATTTAATTTCTTTTTCGGTCAGTCCTGTTAATTTTTCAATAATTGCAATATCTAGCCCTTCTTGTAAAGCATTTTTTGCAACCTTTTCTAAACCTTGTTCTAAACCTTGTTCAATGCCTTGTTTTAGCCCTTCTTGTCGTTCTATATTGAGCATGTGCTGCTGTGTTATGTAATATGCCTGTATGTCGCGGTATTTTTCCATTAGTTCTACATCGCCCGAAAAGGTTTTATATTTTTCATATACTTCTTCAAAAAAGGGATTTTCTTTTACTATTGTCATTTTATCTTCCTCCGGGTTCTTCGATGTAAAAAACCGTATCCAAAGTGCTAAGTCCTTACTTTCATCACTCAATTCTTTTTTTAGCTCAATTAAATGAACTTCCCAATCTTTCGTTAGCTCAAAGCCCGTTGTGCATTCATTCATTCGGTACACACTGTGTGAGCGCTTACTTTGCAAATGCAAGTCACAATTTAGTATGTTCACGCTTATTATGGGCTTTAAGCTCATATAATCAATTTTACTTGTTTTCTTTTTTTCAAAGTCTTCCAGCGATACATTCACTTGCTTTGCATAGTTTACCGCAATGTAGTACAAAAGCCTTGATACAAACCCTGCATTGGCTACATTTTGCACTTCTACCATAACCAATTCATCTGTTTCGGTTCGTGCCTTTACGTCGACCACCGTTTCCCTCTCAAGAATGTTTTCTTTTAGGTTAAACGTGTCTAAAAGTTCAATCGATTTAAACGGTGTTTCATTGGCATCTTTTCGTAGTGCATTTAAGAAGTGTAGCAATATTCTCTCACTGCCAACATTCGCAAAAAGATACCGTGCAAAAAAATCATTTGTTGGAATTAAAACTTCTTTTTCACTCTTGTCCATATTTTACCTCACTTTTATAACTTTTTCAATAGGAAATTTTCACACACTGCAAAAATTCTATACCTTTATTATAGTCGTTTAGGTAATACTTTCATAAAAATTTGAGAAAAAAGTTGAAATTTTAAGGGGTATCCGCAAAAATGGCAGAGATTTTACTACCGCCATACCGAGCGTAGTCGAGGTATCTCATTAGTGGCGTAAAAAACCTTTATTTCTTCGCGTGCTTCGTGCCCTTCGTGGTTTACTTTTTTACCACAAAGGACACAAAGGTTTCAAAGATTTTTACTTTCAAAAACCACATTTTAAATCGAGACTCTTACGCCCCTTTTTTTATGCCACTCTCGCTGTCTCTTTTCAAGTGTCACTCCGTGCCACTTTCTCGAGCCAGCTCTTTTTCTTGAACTACAGGGAACGAGCCACACGGAAACCAAAGCAGTAGTGCCAATCGCTAGGCGCGCTGTAGGCGCGATGGGCAACCCGGCAGAAGTCGGCGTTGTTGATCCAACTACCGCCACGAAGAACGCGGCTCGTGCCACTTAAGTCATAACACCATTCCCATACATTCCCGCTCATGTCATATAAGCCTAGGTCGTTTGCAGTTCTTCCTTCTTTTACAGTAGCATTACTTGTTACTGCTGGAGTAACATTATTACCCCCGTACACTGCAAAGTTAGTGAGCGAATTATCTCCTGTTGTCTCTCCATTGTTTGTGCCAGCAAAGGTGAAGCGTTCATTTGGTGCTCCATCTGCTTTGAATCCACCGTGCCCTGCTGCGTATTCCCATTCTACCTCCGTTGGTAAGCGATAGCCTTTTTTTGTTGCATCTTTGACAACGATCCATGTACTTTGGTCTGTTTCGTTTGTTTTCGTTATCGTATATACTACATCGTCTTCTGTTAGTTCTTTGCGTGTTAATGCATTGCAAAACTCTATTGCATCATACCAACTTATGTAATATGCAGGGTAATTGTCTCCATCGCCAAAGTTTTGTCCATCTGTTTCTGGATCTTTTTCTGGCCATGTTTCGCCCATTACCGCTTCCCACTGCCCTTGCGTTACCTCTGTTTCACCAAGGTAAAAAGCTACAACATTCTTGTTTTCTTTAAGCGATGGATCACCACCATCCGTTCCTTGATACTCATATTCGCCTTGAGGTATACTTACCATTGGTAGTAGTGTTACCGTAATGGTAAAGGTTTTTATATAATCTGTTCCTATAGCTGTGCCATCTTTAATTGTTGCAGTTACTTCAACTTCTTGTGCCTTTGTAGACGTTAGTTTTCCTTCTGTAATGCTTGCATTAGCAGTTGTTGTTGTCCACACAATATTTTTGTTTGTGGCTGTGCTAGGCTCTACCGTGGCGATAAGGCTTTTTTCAGTACCAACAATAGCCGTTGCTATTTCCATTTTAATCCCTGTTACGGCTACATGGGGAGGTGTATACGTTGCAGTTACTACATCAGAATTAACAAAGCCTGTCTTTACCGCTATTGCCTTGTAGGTTATGCTTGTTTTTTCTCCAAACGCTACCTTCGGTTTTACATTTGGGTCATACAATGTCCAGTCGCCTGCACTGTACTCGCTTGTACCGATTGTGTAGTACACACTTGCTCCCTCTGTGGCACTAGCAAGTGTTATTTCGGCTCCCTCTACTACAGTACTTCCATCTGCAGGTGTAAAGACCGGTGTTGCCACCGTTGACGGTGTTGGTGTTGGTGTTGGGACTGGCGTGGGTTCTGGTGTAACAGTGTCTTGACACCCAATTACGAAGCCAAGCACTAAGGCTAAACTTACCAATACTAATAGTTTTTTCATTTTGTTCATTCGTTACTCCTCTTTTTTATTTTAAACCGCAAAAAAATTTGCCCTTACGGGCGAGCTATTTTTATTGGAACAACGCATTGTTGTGTTCATGTTTGTTAGGGTAGCATAAAAAGGAAAATTTTTCAAGAAGGTTGTGTGAAATGGAAGGGGAGATTCGTGTGAACACATTGGTACGCACATACAATGATACGGGGAATGTCGCAGCAGTCAACCTATGTGTTGACTGCAACAAGCTACGCAACTGCGCCAGGGCGGAGGCGGATATCCTTTTTGCAAAGCAAAAAGATTGGAACCGTAGACCGACCCGCATTGTAGGGTGCAGTTCAATTCCATATCCGCCCATACAATGCGCGGTGGCGCCCAAAATTATAAAAAAAGCAGCAGACTGCTCGAAAGTGAACAACCCACTGCTTTGCAATTCCTAATTAGGCATTAGGAATTCGTAATTAATTACCTTATCTCTTCAAGCTCAATACTGTGTCAAGCAATGTGTCTGCTGTTTGGATAGACTTAGAACTTGCTTGGAAACCTCTTTGTGTTACAATCATGTCGGTAAATTGTTCTGTAAGATCAACGTTAGACATTTCTAAAGCACCTGCCAAAAGTGAACCTTTGCCAGCAATACCAGAAGTACTAATATTTGCTAAACCTGAGTTGTTAGATTGCATGTATGTATTGTTACCAGCTTTTTCTAAACCACCTTGATTTATAAAAGAAGCTAATGCTACTTGACCAATTGCTCTGTTTGTACCGTTTGAGTACACACCAGTAATAATTCCACTTTGGTCAATTTTAAAGTTATCTAAATAACCCATTGTGTAACCATCTTGGTAAAAAGCCTTTGTTGAACTTTGTGATGCACTTTGTGTAATAGTATTTTGTTGACTTCCAATTTCACCTACATTTAAGTTAAATGTTTGTCGAGTAATTGCACCTGCTGCATCAGGGTTTGAATCTGCTACATCAAAAGATACTTGAAGTCCAATGTTACCAGTAGGATTTGAAACATTTCCTGCACTATCAGTTACAGATAAAAGTGTTCCTGTATTGTCAAAGTTTACTAAAAAGGTATTTGCAACACCATCTGTTGTACCTAACCCAACACGTGTTTGTGTAGCAGTTGCAGATTCAGGGTCAACGTTTACTGTTGCTGTCCACTGATTAGGAGTTCCAACTACTCGTGTAAAAGATACCGACAAATTGTGTTCGTTACCAAAACTGTCGTACACATTAAACTCAGTTGCCCATGTTCCTGTTGCAACATCTGCAGGAGTTGCTCCATCAATAATTTCTGGAGTGTTTTTGTCTAAGTTGCAAGCAAAGTTTACGTTAGTTGTTGCACGTGCAGGATCTTTTGCACCAATAGGAATAAGTAAATCTTCAGTGTTTCCAGCAGTGTTTATTACCATTTCACCATTTAAGTCTTCTGCCATCCAACCTTGCACTCTAAGACCGTCTGCAGGGTTTACAAGTGTTCCATTTTCATCAAG
>CAZUPJ010000017.1:0-14215 GCA_964622185.1 uncultured Treponemataceae bacterium | reverse complement strand
TCTTAAAATCTTCTGTATCATTATTTGCGGTACAAGCAATAATAGGCATTTCATAGCCCATTTTACGAATAGCCATACTTGCCTCAACTCCTGATACAATCGGCATATGAATATCCATAAACACAACATCTATGCTCGAATTTTCACTTATGTGATCAATTGCTTCTTGCCCATTTGAAGCAGTTATTGTTGTTGCCCCAAGCTGTGAAATAAATGTTTCCATCAACTTTTGATTTATTGGATGATCTTCTGCAATTAAAACTGTTTTTCCGTTCGCCAAAATTGGCGAAGTGGAAGATTGTGTTATCTGTGTTTTAGGAAGCTCTTCGACTGAGTCTATAATACCAAAGTTAGATGGGACACTAAAACAATTTGACAATAATTCAGTTAAGGCAGAAAACTTAATTGGTTTATATATATAATCTTCAAAGTACTTAAAGACCCTTTTTTTTAGATTACTTTCAATTTTTCCATCAGGTATTATTAAAAAGCATTTTGTCTTATGGAGTAAGGGATTTTTTCTAATAGTTTTCGCTAAATTCCAATAATCTGCATTTTTCATAGTCATATTTATAAATACAATTGTAAAAGGACTCCCTTTGGACGCAGCTTTTTCCAACTTTTGCAGAGCTATTTTTTCAGAATTTGATTCCTCAATGTTATGCAACTTTAATGTTGTCAATTTTGAGCGCAAACTCTTTGTAGAGAGCTTTTTATCGTCCACAAGCAAAATTGAGGTATATTCAGGGATATCAAGCTGAGAAACAAGTTTAATTTTATCTTCAATGAGAGAGCGAGGGCTTGATTCAGTGTCAATAATAAGTGGAATAGAAAACCAAAAAGTAGAACCTTTCTTTTCTTCTGATTTTACTCCTATTGTTCCCCCCATCGCTTCTACCAAATTTTTTGATATAGGGAGCCCAAGCCCTGTTCCTCCGTACTGCCTATTTGCTGAAGAATCTACTTGAAAAAAGTCAGTAAATACTTTGTCTTGCATATTTTTGGGAATACCAATTCCAGAATCTTTTACTTCGAACAGCAGTTTTTTTCTATTTTTTTGAGATAGTTTTACATGAATGTAACCAGAAGGAGTAAATTTAATTGCGTTTTTTATAAGATTCATTAAAACTTGTTTGATTCTTATTGGATCGCCTAATATAGATGTTGGAATTGTAAAATCAATATCTGTAATAAGCTCTAAGTTTCTATTATGGGCTTCTGGAGCAAGTAGTTCTGCCGTTTGCTCCGTAATTTCAACTGGGCTTATAGGAATACAATCAAGTGCGAACATACCCGAGTTTATTTTGGAAAAGTCAAGCATGTCATTTACAAGCGTTAAAAGCACATCAGAACTAAAGCGAATTTGTTGTACAAAATCAAATTGTTCTTCACTTAACAAGGTTTCATTTAATAGTTCTAAAGAGCCGCTGATTGTTTGAATTGGAGTGCGTAATTCGTGAATGGTATTTGCTAAAA
Source organism: uncultured Treponemataceae bacterium (assembly GCA_964622185.1). Lineage (GTDB taxonomy): Bacteria > Spirochaetota > Spirochaetia > Treponematales > Treponemataceae > CAYJFX01. The sequence continues at coordinate 12,739 of CAZUPJ010000017.1, read as the reverse complement.
ATTGTATGTCAACGACTGTAGACTTCTTTTCAGGTGCATCCATCCTTTAAACCTTTGCATTTAACACTTCCAGAGCTTTTTGAATAATGGCATCCGGTTTAAGTGGCTTAATAAGATAACTTTTAGCACCTAGTCCTAAAGCTTGCACAACGGATGCCTTTTGTGTAGCATTTGAATAAACAATAACAGGACTTGGATATTGTCGGTTTCTTAAGTTGACCAATATGTCAAAACCTGAAATACCGGGCATAAATACATCTAAAATAACAAGGTCAAATACCGTTGTGTTTGTTGCAGTAACAAAATCTGCTCCAGTGGCAAACGGTACTGACGTTGCATTTATTGTAACAAATATTTTTTCAAGAAGTGTCCTAACAACTGCGTCATCATCAACAATGGCTATGGTAAGTTTTTTCGCGGGAGTTGCAGAACCTGTTGTACCGGCAGCTTCCGAAGAGAAGCGCATTTCGGCCACACCTTCACCTGCATCTTCAGTTGCATTTAAAAGTTTATCTGCAATGGTTCCTATATCTCCAGTGTCTTGCGCATTAATTAGGGTTTCTAAAACACCTGCCAAATTATCAACAACTTCAAGTCCGTTGTATTCACTGTGACCGCGAACAAAGTCTCGTGTAAACTGATCAAGTGATAATATTTTAATAAATTTGTGTCGAACCCGATCATCACTGATAATATTATTTAACAAGAGTTCAAGATTCATTGCATCTGAAAAGCCAAGTGTGAGATTTGTAAGCATTACAACTATTTTAGGTGTTGCAATTTTATTTGCATCTATCATCTCACTTATTTTATATTGAAGCATTGCTATTTTATCTCTATTTAAACCTTGTGAAGCTTCAATAAATATAATATTGTCATTTAAGTGAGTTTCTAAAATACTTGGGGTTGTATCAATTGAAAGAGGCGTTTTTAGAACTTTTCCTATTGAGTCAAAAAACACATCGAACTTAATAGGTCTATTAAAATATTTTATAACTTTAAAGGGTAACAACTGTGCAAGTAAATCGGGGCTTAAGGCTGGCCCTGTTAAGATAATAGGAATAGAAACTGCATTTGGATTGTCGCGTTTTTTTTGTAAAAAATCCATCAAGTCATCAAAAGAATCTTGGTAATCTATAACAATCAAGTCAGGCATTGCTGAGATAGTTTTTGTAAACGCATCGCGTCGACCATTTGCAATTAAAAGATCAACACCAACAGATGAAAGTTTCTCTTTAAGAAAATCCCGCAATAATGGGGGCGCATCTATCACTAATACTTGTTTCATATATACATAATACCTCAAAATGTGTATAATAGCAAGTATGAAAAACGTATTTGTTCTATTTGCCGATGGGTTTGAAGAAATGGAAGCAGTAATCCCTGTTGATTTAATGAGACGTGCAGGCTTAAAGGTGTGCACAATAAGCATGAATGAAACATTAAGTGTAGTTGGATCACGCGGAATTACAATCGATACAGACGTACTTTTTTCTGAGTTAAACGAAGACTATATAATAAATAATTTGCCTGATGCTGTGTTTTGTCCAGGTGGCTTAAATGGGAGCAAAAATCTTTCAGGGCACCCTTTTACAAAACAACTATTAGAACAAATGCATATTAACAACAAAATTATTGCCGCAATATGTGCAGCTCCCGCTATTGTTTTAGCACCTCTTGGATACTTAGACGACAAAAACTTTACATGTTATCCAGGCATGGAAAAACTAAAGCAATATGCCCCAAATGCAAACCTTTCTGGACACAAAACAGATAGAGTGGTTGTAGATGGAAGCCTCCTTACATCGCAGGGTCCTGGAACTGCTGCAGAACTTGCATTTACGCTGATAGAAGTATTAATTGATAAAGAAACCGCCAGCAAAGTAAAAGAAGAAGCTCTTTTTAATTAATAATAATGTACAATGTATAATTGTGCGGTGTAAAAATAGTTGTAATAACCAATAGAACTTTGAGGTAATAAAATATTTTTACTTTTTAGAAGTTCTTTAGGCAAAGCCACTAGTTTTCATAATATATCATTATCAATTGTAAATTATACATTAACCTACACAAGTGACTAAAATTGTGATATACTGTAACAAATGAAAAATAGCAAAACAATAATAAAAACAGTAACAGTTCTTATTCTCGTTTCAATAGCTCTTATAGCATATTTACGAATAGGGGCAACATATAATACTATGCAAGTTGGATTTTATGGGCTTGAAGAGAATGTAGTTGCAGAATTAACAAATTGGTTAAATAACCGGAACATCGATTGGAGGCCAGTTGTTTTTGACGATTCTATTCCTCTTGATGAGCAAATAAAGGTACCCATTCAACAAAACCTACTTTTTACATCAGATAGCAAAAATATGGATGAAATAGCACCCTTTGTTAGAACGGCAAAAACAAATAATTTATTACTAATGCCCATACCCTTACGAATTTCTGTAAAAACTGACTCACGCTTAACAGCAACACCTATTTTACTTGACCACTTTCAACTTTCATACAATGTAGAAGCACTAAGAGAAATTGGGGCTACGCTTCCCACAAATTTTACAGAACTGGAAGCTATAGCACAAGAGATACTAAATAATCAACAAGGTATTTCTTCCGTTGCCCCAATACTGTGTACTGGCGGAAACGACGATGATTTAGTGCAATTTTTTTCAGCAATGCTCGAAACAAAGCATGGCATTGAGAACTATGAAATTGCAACTGCCTTTTTAAGTGTGCTTGCAGATGACGCAGACAATGCAGACGTTTTAGGCACAGAATCACTAGCATCTTTTTTTGAGTTACCACAAGTAAACGATACATTACAACACATTATTTCTTGGCAAAACAAAAGGTTTTTAAGCTCTGCATGGCTTAATCTTTCGAGGGACGACATTGCTCGTGCAATGGAAAACGAATCTGCCATTTTTACCTTTGGGCTTTTTAGCGAATATGAAGAACTTTCTACAAGTACAAAAAACACCTATGCCCCATGGTACATGCCATCGGGCGGAACAAGAGAAACAAGGCACCTTGTAGCTCCTTCTGTAGTGGTCATGGAATTTTCCTATGTAAAATCTCCGATGCAATCCGCACGTCAATCAGGGAAAAAAAATGATTTAGCAGCTTCCCTCATTGCTGAACTTGTTTCGGGTTTTGTGCAATCTGAGCTTAGCGAGGCAACTAATCTTGTTCCTGTAAATGCAAGTGCAATGGTTAATGAAATGGGTGCAGGCGAAACAAGACAAATATTTTCACTTTCAGATGGTATTATTTCTGATATTGCAAGTGCTTCCTTTTCCGAAAAAAACCATAAAGAACAATTTGCACAAGCACTTCGCTCAGAAATAAGACGAATAGAACAAGAAATGTAACTTTGAAGAAATTTTCGTTCTTAAAAATTTATGAGACAGTCTATAACAGTATTGAGTTTTAGTGTATTTTTCTCCATTCACCAGGTGTAAGACCTTCCATATTCTTAAACTGGGTATGGAATCGTTGCAATGAGCCAAAACCACTCTTTTGTGCTATGACATCAAGAGCGTTATTAGTTTCTTTTAAAAGCATTTTGCTATAAAGGACTTTTGTTTCTATGATTTCTTGATGAAGCGTTTTTTTCATTTCTGATAAAAATTTTTGCTCAAGTGATCGCCGAGAAATTGGGATCTCTTTTATTATATCATTTACAGTAATTCCGCTATGTGCACGGTTTTTTATAAAGTTTAAAGCCTTTTCTACAAAGGGGTCTTTGGCAATAATCATCCGTGTTGACTCTCGCTCTACAATATTAAGAGGAGAAACTGATTGATGGGCTATATTTTGAAAGTTTTTGCCAGTAGGATGCATAAGATTGTTTAATAATTCTGCCGCTTTGTAGCCTATAGACTCACAGTCAACGCGAATACTTGAAAGGGAGGGGTTTGCAAGCTCACAAAGAATGTCTTCATTATCAACGCCTAAAATTGCAATATCATTTGGAATGCGAATATTTGCAGCAGCACAGGCATGGGTAATTTTTAAACCTATTGTATCATTTGCTGCAAAAAGAGCCGTTGGTCTTTCCAATCCTCCCAACCAATAACACAATGCTTCAAGTTCATAGTCTAATTTCTCCCACCACCCTAAGTCTTTTTCCATAATACACTTTTGAATATCTTTTATTTTAGAAGAAAGCACACTTTGAAAACCTTCGTATCGATAGGTTGACCAAAGAACTTTAGAAACTCCAACCCATGCAAAATGTTCGTACCCCAAAGATAAAAGATAACGGCCTGCTTTTTGACCTGTTTCAAATTCATCATTATGAACTTCAAAAAAACCGCTGTGTCTCCAAGCACCTGCGATATCTACAACAGGCACATGGTATTCTTGCAAACGATAAATTTGTTCTTGACTCTCAATTCTTGCTATTACCCCATCAAGGATTTTATCGTCATTTTGCGAAAACATCCAATCGGCACCGAGAAGATTCCAGTCTATGTTTTTTTTTGAGTATCGAATTATTCCTCGTGCTATTCCTCGCGCATATGCATCATCAATTGTAATATCTAAACCTATGTTCATACAGATATTATAATACATTGCTTCGCAAAATGGAATAATTTATACGCAAAAAAAGAATTGTTTTATAGTTAATTTCACGGCATACTATCTCTATTCAATAAGAGAGGTAAAAAAAATATGAATACTATTCCAAAAGTAGGCTTAGGCACATTTGGCTCAGACAGTGTAAGTAACGATAGCATTGCTGCTGCCGTTGAATATGCAGTAAAAGCAGGATGGAGACACATTGACTGCGCGTCTGTATACGGAAACGAAGATGTAATCGGAGCAACACTTAAAAAGCTTTTTGCAGAAGGTGTTGTAAAAAGAGAAGACTTATGGGTTACATCAAAACTATGGAATGATAAACACGCAGAAGAAGATGTTATTCCATCATGCAAAAAGTCACTTGCTGATTTAGGGCTTGATTACGTGGATCTTTATCTCGTGCACTGGCCATTTCCAAATTACCACCCACCACATTGCACGGTTGACTCAAGAAGCCCTGATGCTAAGCCATACATAAATGACAGCTTTGTAAAAACATGGCGTAAAATGGAAGAGCTTGTTGGAATGGGCTTGGTAAAAAAAATTGGAACTTCTAACATGACCATTAAAAAATTTGAACAATTTTTACCATGTGCAAATATTAAACCATACGCAAATGAACTTGAATTGCACCCACATTTTCAACAACCAGAATTATTACAATATGTTATTGACAATGGAATGATTCCTATCGGATTCTGTCCGCTCGGATCACCAGGACGACCAGAAAGAGACCGAACAGAAAATGATACCGTAGATATGGAAGATTCAGTAATTGTAGAAATTGCAAAAAATCATGGAGTACACCCTGCAGCAATTTGCTTAAAATGGGCAAGTGCAAAAGGTGCTATTCCTATTCCTTTTTCAACAAATCCACGCAATATAGATGCTAACTTCAAGGCAGTTATGGAAGACCCATTAACAGATGATGAAATGGCTGCAATTGCAAAAATTGATAAAAAATGCCGGCTAGTTAAAGGTCATGTATTTTTATGGGAAGATGCAAAAGATTGGAAAGACCTTTGGGACGAATAAAAAAATGTATTTAAAGATAGCCACGGCTGCGGGCCGTGAATGAATGTAAATTACTAACAAGGAGAAAAAAATGGAATTAATTAATGGAAACAAAATGATTGGGGGTGTGCTACCCGGAAACAGTACTGCAGAACTAAAAGAATTTGATATTCCAAAACCTGGACATGGACAAGTTTTAGTTAGAACCAAAAGTTCAACTATTTGCGGAAGTGATATTCGCTGTATTTATCGCGAACACTTAGGAAAAGGTCCTGAAGGGTACCAAGGCGTTATTGCAGGGCATGAGCCTTGTGGTATTGTTGAAGAAGTTGGACCTGGAATGAAGAAATTCAAAAAAGGTGACAGAGTAATTGTTTACCATATTTCTGGTTGTGGCGTTTGCCATGACTGCCGAATGGGATACCAAATTTCTTGCTCAAGCCCACACAGAGCAGCATACGGTTGGCAACGTGATGGTGGTATGGCTCCATACATCCTAGCAGATGAAAAGGACCTAGTAGTGCTTCCAGATGAATTAACATATACCGACGGAGCACAAGTTGCTTGCGGTTTTGGAACAGTTTACGAAGGAATAGAAAAAATCGGCATCAGCGGAAACGATGCAGTATTGGTTGTAGGGCTTGGACCTGTAGGTCTTGCAGCTCTTATGCTCGCAAAAGCACTTGGTGCGTCAATGCTTATTGGTGTTGAAGGCATAAAAGAAAGGGCAGACTTTGCGCTTGAAAAAGGCCTTGTAGACTACGTATTTGCACCAGGTGAAGACACTGAAGCAAAAATCCGCTCACTTACTGGCGGACATGGAGTTGAAAAAGCAATTGACTGTTCAGCTCACCATGAAGGCCGAGCCCTTGCTGTTCGCTCAACACGCCAATGGGGAAAAATTGCCCTTATCGGTGAAGGCGGAACAATGACTCTTAACCCAAGCCCAGACATGATTCACGACCAAAAAACAGTGTACGGCTCATGGGTAACATCAATTTGGAGAATGGAAGATTTGGTAGAACGCCTAGTACGTTGGGGAATTCATCCAGAAGACTTGGTTACACACCGCTTCCCTCTCGAAAAAGTAAGTGAAGCCTACGAGTTAATGGCATCAGGAAAGTGCGGTAAAGTTGCCGTATGTTTCGATGAAGAAATGAAGTAAGTAGCCCTTACAAAGAAAAGTCCTTTGCGTTGACCGTAAAGGACTTTTTTTATGCACATACGATATTTACCGGGGGAAGTCTCCCCCTCGGACTAGCTAGCTTTGCCATCTTGTCCTACCCCCTCGTTTCGTTTGCTGTAGCACTTTCATAGTCAAAAATGTGCTACAGAGCTTTACTACTTTAGGGGGCTGTGAGTTTAGCAACTTATTCCGTAATTTCTGTAGCCTCAGCTTCTTCAACAACAGGTATAAGCTCGTCCCGTGTTTTTCCAAACACATCATTAAGATCACTCGAAACAAGTACAATATCATTTGAATTATCAATTATTGCATAGGTTTGGCTTGTTGTAGTAGAGGCTTTACCAATTGCAATTGTTCGCACAACTTCTTGACCGTTTAGTGCTTCAACAATAATAGCACTTCCTTCTTGAAGGTTATATCGTTCTGCCTGTGCAGAAGAAGAAACACGAGCCAAAATGCGAATATCTTTTAACTGCCCCGACATGCGTGTTAGAGGAAACGTTTCAACTTGTGTACCATCGTCCAACATCCACATGTCAGAATCTTCTGCTCCATCAGTTGAAGGAATTACTTGTTTTGTAAACACAAGTTTTGTTCCATCTGCATGGGTAAGTCGAATAGCGGTAATATCTTCCTCAAGTCGTATATCTTGTACGTCACTTTTTCCTATTTGGGTAAGTTGCACTATATATATTACCGCAAAAATAACAATTAAACTTAAAAGTACTATTTTTCTTTTTGTCATATTTTATTCTCCCGAATCGCTTTTTTCTTCAGCTTTACCGTTGTAAAGCTCATAGATTTTTTTACGTCTCGAAACTCTTAGCCTCCAAACAATAAGACCTGCAACAACCACTAAAAATGGGAGTATGTATTGGTTAAACATTTGGGTAAGCTGTGCAAAAATAGGATCCTCTACGGTAAGCACATTTAGAGAAATACCGCGAGTTCTCATTCGCGCGAGATCTTCATTTCCATTTAAATAATCAAACGCATTTTGCACAAACATTGCAGTAGGACTTGTACCTGCTTGATCAATAACCATGCTACTTGTAATTTGAGATGTTCCCATAACAATGATACTGGCATCTTGTACACTTGATGCCACATGATTACGAGCACTTACAGTTGTTTCTTCTGCCTCGGTTTGTGGTTTTTCACTAAAGGCACTTTCAAACCCACCTTCAACTAAAACTGCAAGGTTTTTTGTAGACTGCATTTCGCTATCTGTTGGAGGTGACATGTACAAAGGATTTAAATCTATGTTTTCACTTTGCGTCCATGCTTCATTACTTGTATGAGCAAGAATTGTCGCTGTTTTTTCCGTATCCCCTTCTGTAATAGTTACATTAACAGGTGCGGACTGTGGGAAAAACACAAATGATAAATTTTGCGAAACTGGGTGCTCATTATCCATTGACTCTTGATGCACAAGCGGAATGTAGTAATAGTTTATTTCACCAAACTGCGGATTTTGCTCTGAGAAACTATTTGTATCCATAACATATTCGTTTGGTACTTCAATGCCGTACTTTGTTAAAAGCTTTTGAAGTCCTGTGTCGTTTGGAACAAATTGTGGTGGCATTTGTTGACCATACATTGCAGCCATTTCATCTTGCACCATATTAAATGGATCAAGAAAAACTGAAAGATTACCACCACGAAGCACAAACTGATCTATTTTATAAAGCTCATCATCAGTAAATGGTGTTTTTGGACCATTTATCACAAGTGTATTTACACTTGCAGGAATATCTGCTTCTGAAAGATTTAATTCTACAAATGAGTAACGGTCTGAAACAAGGCCTGATAAAAGACCTGAACCAGCTTGGCTATCTGTTATGCTCATTTCCTCATGCCCAGTAACATATCCAATTGTAGTCGACTTTGATAAAAGCGAATCTAAACTTTCTGATAGATTTTCTTGTAAAGTATCGAGCCCGACAATAGTATTCCCAAAAAACAGCTGACTTTGCATTTCTAAAGGTACAACTCTAAAATTATCCTCGTATGAAAGAACAAGCCCTAAAACACCAGTTCCAAGGTTTCCACTTCCGTCTTCCCAGTCGAGTTGTTGAATACCGAATCTTTCTACAATTGAAGGTATTTCATTTACTTCAGGGTTTACCGTTTCATAGAAAATTTTTCCTGAGTGCTTTGCATTAAGCGTAGAAAAAGCATTTAATACTATTGGTTCAATATCTGAAAATCCTTGTATGTTAAAATCTGCAAGTTCAGGTGTAACGTACAATGTTAATTCTACATCGCCAGAAAGCCCTGCAAGAGAACTCACCGCATTAATCATAGAGCTCATCGTTGTTGTTAGCCTGTACTCCAATCCATCTGTAGAAGATATGCCGTCAATTAATTCAATTCTGTCTGCATACGTTACAACTATACCCATCCAAACATTTTTAAATCCTACTTCATTGTTGTTTATTTCTTGAATTTGTATTTGACTTAAACGATAATTTCTGGCGATTTCTTCATTTTCGGGATTTTCCATATCATATGCTTCCCATGAAAAATTTGAGTTAGCACTTCCATCGTACTCTGTTAAAAGGTCGGTTACATATTGGTAGTTTGTATTATACGGAGATGGAAGATTTTCAGAAAAGAAAACTTTTACCGAAAGAGGCTCTTCTAAATTTTGTACTAACTCTTCACTGCCTTCGGAAAGCGAAAAACTTTTTGTAGCAGTTGTGTCTATTCTAAAAAATGCTCTTGCTCCAACTAAATTTACAAGAACAATTAGTATAATAAAAAGTATAAAGTCGCTTTTAGGACTTTTAATCCAGTTAATTAATTTCATGCAATCCCCTTTTGTGCGTTTAGTGTTTTTACCGTGAGCGTAAAGAAAAGTGCACATACAGATACAAAGTATAATACATCTCTCGAGTCAATAATGCCCCTTGAAATTGATGTAAAATGACTTCCTGCCGAAATGAATTGGAAAAAGTTTACAGCACCTGTAGGTAAAAAAAGAAGGAATTGATCAACCATTGCCAATAACACACAAATGGTAAAGGCTACAAAAAAAGCGACAATTTGATTTTTAGTAATAGAAGATGCAAAAATTCCAACAGAACAAAAACTCGCTGCTAAAAGAACTGCACCAATGTAGCCACAAATAGTTGCACCAACATCGAGCGTTCCAAAAAAAGAGGCTGTAATTGCATAACTTATTGTTGGAACAAGCATAATAATGCTAAATTTTAGGCTTGCTAAAAATTTCCCTGTTACTACTTCTATTGTGCTAACAGGAAGTGTCATTAGAGTTTCCATAGTGCCAGTTTTTTGCTCTTCTGCAAAAAGACGCATAGTAATAGCAGGAATAAAAAAGGCAAACAGTAGCGGAAGATTTTGAAAAAATGGTCGTAAATCTGCCCTATTCATTAAAAAGAATATTGAAAAGAATAAAAATCCTGAAAATGCTAAAAAAAGTCCCATTACAATGTATGCTACAGGGCTCGTAAAGTATGCAAGAAGCTCTCGCTTCATAATAATTATTGCAGGATTTTTTAAAATTGATTTTGAGTTTTGCATTAATTATCTCCTCCTGTAGTGAGCGTTCTAAACACATCTTCCAAACTGTTTCGCTTTAAGGTCATTTCGTAAAGAGCCCAACCTTTTTGTAAAACAGCTTGTGCAATTTGCGGGCGAACTTCTTTTGCATCATTAATAGCTGCAATAACACCGCTTCGTTTTGCTTCATTTTCAGGAATGGTTATTTCTTCAGATTGTGTATCCATAGCGGTAATGGTTCCAATTCCATCAATAGATTGTAACACTTCGACAAGTTCATTGTTTGTAGCACCTGCAATTTGAAGGCTCACACTTGTAGAATTTGCATAACGGCTTCTAAGCTCAGACGTTGGACTATCTGCAACAAGTGTTCCGTTTGAAATAATAACAACGCGGTCACAAATCATTTCAACTTCACCTAAAATATGTGTTGAAATAATAACGGTACGAGTTTTTCCAATTTCTTTTATAAGGTTACGAACTTCTGTAATTTGGTTTGGGTCAAGTCCACTTGTAGGTTCATCCAAAATAAGAATTTCGGGGTCATTCATAAGAGCGTGAGCAAGTCCTACACGTTGCCGATATCCTCTTGAAAGCTCTGAAATATTTTTGTGCATTACATCTTTTAATCCACATGCTGTGCAAAGATAGGGAATTTTTTCTTGCGGATTTTCGCCTTGCATTTTCGCAACATAGTCAAGATAGTCATGCACAATCATGTCTCCGTATAGCGGAGCCGATTCTGACATATAGCCAATTTTTCGTTTTGCTTTTTTTTCGTCTAGGCTTATGCTTTCGCCGTCAATTAGAATTTCTCCATCGCCTGCATCTAAAAAGCCTGTAATCATTCGCATTGTTGTTGTTTTTCCGGCACCGTTTGGGCCCAAAAAGCCGACAATTTCGCCTGTTTGTATTGAGAACGAAATATCGTTTACGGCTTTAAAGCTACCGAAAGAACGCGAAACATGCTTTAATTCAATCATACATTCCTCGCATTTTAATTATTTTGAAAGTATTTTAGCACCGTTTTCTTAAACGAGCCTTAAAAGAATAACAAAAACGAGGGGGAAGAGCAAGAGGTTTCTTAATAATTAATTACCACACTACGTAGCTGGCTCCCCATGTAAGCCCCGCACCAAAACCTGCTAAGATAAGTTTCATGCCAGGTTTTAATGTTCCCCGTTCCTCCATATCGGCAAGAGTTATAGGAATTGTAGCGGCGGATGTGTTTCCATAGTTTTGTAAATTAAACACAAACTTTGATTCGTCGTATTTTAGTCGTTTTGCAGCAGCTTGTATTATTCTCTCATTCGCTTGATGGCACACAATATAATCTATGTCGTTTATTGCTAAATTTTCTTTTGTAAGTAGATCTGTTATTAAAGATGAAATTTTATTTACCGCAAAATTGTAAACGGTTCGTCCGTTCATTTCAACATGCCCACTGTCGTTTACAAAAAGGGCTTCTGCTCCAGTTCCATCTGCCCCAAGAATTGAAGAATATACGCCTGCATTAGTTCCATCGGCTTCGCTATCGGTTCTTTCAAGAAGTACAGCCCCTGCCCCATCACCAAAAAGCACACAAGTAGACCTATCTGTCCAGTCGAGTATTTTTGAAAATGTTTCGGCACCTGTTACCAACGCATAGCGAGCTTTGTTTCGTTCCAAATAAGAAGCTGCCATTTCAAGAGCATAGATAAAACCAGAGCAAGCGGCACTTATATCAAAGGCACATGCTTTTTGTGCCCCTATGTTTTTTTGTATAATACAAGCCGTTGAAGGCATTCCTACATAATCGCTTGTTGCTGTAGCACAAATAATCACATCTATATCAGAGACAGAAACGTTAACTCCCTTGTTGTTTGCTTGTACAATAGCTTTTTCGCACGCCTCAGATCCAAACTTTGATGTTTTTTCATCTTTTTCTGCAATGTAGCGAGATTCAATTCCTGTATGAGAGCGAATCCACTCATCGTTTGTTTCAAGACTTTTATCAAAGTCCTTGTTATGCATTACTTTTTTTGGAACAGACTTTCCTGTTCCGATTATTTTTACTGTCACTGTTTTTCCTTACAGATTGTTTACTATTACGACAAAACATCTTTTTGTGTCATTACAAAATACAGCAAAACTAATAAAATGTCAACTCATTTACAATTCTTTTAACTTTTCTTCCGTTAACCGATACACGCTCCACTCGTCCATGGCAACAGCACCAAAGCTTTTGTAAAAGTTAATAGAGCTCTCGTTCCAATCAAGGCAGCTCCATTCCATTCTTCCACACCCACGCTCTTTTGTAAGATTTATGAGGTGCTTAAGTAATGCAACGCCTATGCCTTTTCCTCTATATTCTGGGTGCACAAAAAGGTCTTCTAAATAAAGCCCCGGCTTTCCTAAAAATGTTGAAAAATTATGGAAAAA
>CAZUPJ010000016.1:1551-14629 GCA_964622185.1 uncultured Treponemataceae bacterium | reverse complement strand
ATAAGAGCAGGAATTGAAGCACAGCAAAGTTCTGACCTACCGATGTTTTTTGGAGCATCTGCAAAGTTTTCAAAACAGATGCAAAATGCATACTTTGGTGGTTTAGTACGGTATTCATATGTAAATGGAAAAACGCTTGTTCCATCATTAGTTGAGCCTGGTTTAGGGTTTGGACTATTAGCCGGTTTTGAAGTAGAAAATTTTCTTTTTTCTTTAACTGAAGAAGCGGTATTTGGAAGCGAAACTGGAAATGTGGGTAGTTTTAATGGGCACTTAAAAACCGGATTTGGGTTGCAATTTCAGAGAGGCATTTTTTCTTCAGAAATTTGGATTTCACTTTATTCACCGTTTACAACAAATAGTATGGCCTTTTTTGAAATGGTAGAAAGTGGATTTGACGTATTGTTTTTACTACCTAATACAACTTTGTATCCATCGATTGGTGGTAGTTATGTATATGAACGTAACAATAATCATTCAATTGCTGTTCGTTTTGGAGTGAATGTTTTAATATTATAGTAACATATTGTAGTCATTTTTTGTATTTATATTTTATAAGGTGCTGTAAGAAAAGATGAGTTTTTTTGAGTCCGACATAATAATAATTCTCAGTATATTGAACTACATATTTGCAATTTTTATTTTATTTTTTGAGAGGAAAGGAGCTTCTGGGCGTTTTGCATGGATTTTAGCTTTGATTTTACTTCCGGGAATAGGTTCTTTTTTGTACATCGTTTTTAGTGGTCATTTTTTTACAAAGACCAGAAAAATGGATCAAGCTAAAAATATTGTGCTAACCGAAACTGCACCCATAACAGAAAAACAGCACGAATTTTTTCATAGCCAAGCAGGAAAACTCCCAAATAAAGTAGTAAACGAATATGCGCCACTTATTGATATGAATCTTCAAAATGGTCTAACGCCTATGACCTTTGCTAATTCTGTAAAATTTTTTTTGTGGGGAAAAGATAAATTTAAGTCTTTATTTGAAGACATTGAAAAAGCCCAACATTATATTTTTGTACAATATTTTATTATTCGTAACGATAAAATTGGAAATGACTTTATAGAACTGTTGTGCAAAAAAGCATTCGAGGGGGTGGAGGTTAAACTTTTATATGATGATTTAGGTTGTATTCTAACGTCACGCAGATTTTTTAAAAAGCTCAATGCCGCAGGTGGGGTAAGCCTTCCATTTTTTCCAATAAGAAATGGTAACATTTTTTCAGTTAATTTTAGAAATCATCGAAAAGTTGTACTCATTGATAACAAAATTGCTTACACTGGAGGCTTTAATGTAGGCGATGAATACGAAGGGAAAAAGGGCTATTTATGGCGGGATACCCATGTGCGTCTTACTGGAAACTGCATATACGAGTATATTACGCTTTTTTGGATTGATTGGTATGCGGTAGCTTCGGGAAAAAGAACCCAAATAAAAATGAGAAAAGCAAATAAAATTCCCGATCTTGCTGCCATGAATAGGAGAATACTTAATTCGTTAAAAAATGATAGCCCCTCAAATACACGTATTCCAACGCAAGTTGTTTCATCGGGTCCCGATAATCAGCAAGGTTCTGAAATAAAAGATGCAATGATTCGTATGATTATGAGTGCAAAAGAAAGTGTTTTTATTCAAACGCCGTATTTTACGCCCGATGATTCTTTTTATTCCGCATTAAAAATTTCGGCACTTTCTGGCATAGATGTTAGAATTATGGTTCCTGGTAGGTGGGATAAATTTTATGTGCGGGCTGCTGCTTTTAATTATATGAGAGAACTGATTCCACATGGGATTCAGTTTTATAAATACCCTGGTTTTATTCATTCAAAAGTAATAACTGTTGATGCAAAGGTTTTGACCATTGGCTCTTGTAACATCGACTCAAGAAGTTTTGATTTACATTTTGAAACAAATATATTTTTTTACGATGAAGCCTTTTCAAAAAAATATGAGCAAATTTTCTTAGAAGACCAAGCTGTATGTGAAAAATATGAACTTGAGTGGTTTGAAAAATGCAATATTTTTCAGCGCGGTTGGTGGGGATTTTGTAAACTATTTTCTCCTATTTTATAGTGGACATAGATGATTAAAACTACTATACTTACCATATGTCTAAAGTATACTTGAGTAGGACGTAATGATAAAGAATGTCTTTTTTATAATAATGTGTTTGTTTTTTTTAACTGCATGTGAGCTTTTTACAGGTGGTAACAGTAACACTAGCAGTAACAACAACTATAATTATGATGGAAGACTGTTTAATGCGGTTCAGTTTTCTTCCTCAGGCAAACAGTCTTATGTGGATGTTCATGCAAGTTTAATTGTAGAAACAGACTTATTGCAAGTGTATTTAAAATCTGGCCAATCAATGTCTGAAACTGATATTAATTATCTTGTAGACAATTTTGAAAATTATTACCCAACAATAACAAACATTTATGGTACTCATACTGACGTAGACAGAAACGGAAAAATTATACTTTTATTATTTGATATAAATGAAAATATATATTCTTCTAATGGCTATGTTGCAGGTTATTTTAATCCAGATGACTTATCTGAAAGCACGTTATCGAAACCCAGTAATAATGCTGAAATTCTTTACGTTGAATGTCAAAACCCAGATGGTAGAGAAGATCATATAGGAAAGATATTTGTTACACTTATACACGAGTTTCAACACTTAATAAATTTTAATATGAATTTTGTTAAAAAAAACAGAGAAAGCGATTTATGGCTTAATGAAGCTTTGTCCGAATCTACAGAAATTGTAATGCTAGAAGCAATGTCTTCTAATAGGCTCGATATATATAATGGTGTTTATGGACAACGATTTCCTGAATCGATAATGAAAGGGAATTATTTTTACACATGGAATAATGATAATTATGCTATAGCTGACTATGCAACTGCTTCTCTTTTTATGTATTGGTTATATTTAAATGCAGGTGGAAAAGAAGGCAATGGAGAAACTATTATTAGTAATATAGCAAAAGCTAGTTTAGCCAATAGGGGTACGTACAAGGCTGTTATTGAGGCACTTGGAAAAACTCCTATTAATTCACTTAACACAACTTCTGCATGGGAAGATGTTCTGTTTGCATGGCTTGAAGCCAATGAAAATAGAGAGGCAGGGTATCCTGGAGGTGAAGATAAATATCCTCATTTAGATAGACGTTATGAGTTGAAACTTGATTCAAAAATATATTATGGTGCTAACACGAACGTTGCACTAAACCCAGGGGATGCAGTGTTGACAAAAGAGCGGCTTTCTACTGAAAATAGTACCCTTGGAAAAAGGGTAATAAGCTCAAATGAACTACATATAACACTAAACAAAGATACACAAATTGGTGGTTCAAAAATATCGGTAACGCTTCCCTATACTGAGACGCCAGCTTCTGCACAAATAAGTATGCAAAGAAGTGTGTCTGTTAGACCGTATGTGGAAAACAGAATAATTCCTATTACGCAAGGAACATTGGGAACTAACAATTTGGAGACATTGCCAGAATGAAAAATATTTCAAAAATAGCTAATATTCTTGTTATTGTTTTTATGGCAATGTTTATTGCACAAGGTACTGAAATAGAGGGTAGAATTCGGTTAACTGGAACATCGCTTTTTCCAACTCTTGTATTAACAACTGCAGACGATGTTACGTATTACTTTGACGATGAACTTATGGAAGATTTTGTTGAGTACCAACATCAGATTGTAAAAATATATGCTACAAAAATTGAAAATGAGGAAAGAAAGCTCGCTGATGGCAGTAGAACCTTTATACGGCCAACTATATATAAAGTCGAATTTTTAGAAGTGCTTTCATCAGAGCAGTAACAGTAACTACGCAAAAAGGAGAGCTCCGTATATTTGAATGTAATTCAATTGTGCAGAGCTTTTTTTTATTTAAATGTTTCTTTTTGCGAAAAGTCGTGGTATACTATGTGCATGGAAGAATTATGCAAAACTGTGCTATGCGATTGCCATGTTGCGTTGAATGCAAAACTTGTTGATTTTGCAGGATGGGAACTACCTGTTCAGTATACGTCTAGTTTAGAGGAGCACATGGCGGTTAGAAACGCCTGCGGCATATTTGATATTTCGCACATGGGAGAGTTTAGCTTAAAGGGAAAAGATAGCAAAAGCCTTTTAGAAAAACTGATTCCAACATCGCTTTCAAAATTAGAAAACAGCAAAGGCATGTATACCATGTTTTGCAATGAAGATGGTGGTGTAATTGATGATATTTTTATATTTCAAAAGTGCGAAAATGATTATTATATAGTTGTAAATGCATCAAGAAGAGAAGTAGATTTTAATTGGCTTAAAAAGCATTCAGTTGGTATAGACATTGAGCTTATTGATGAATCAAGTTTAACTGCAAAAATTGACCTGCAAGGGCCTGCATCTCAAAGTGTTTTAAAAAAAGTGTTTCTAACACTCGCAATCCCGGAAAGGTTTTTCTTTGTTTATGGTGAATTTGAAGGCAAAAACGTAATGATTTCAAATACTGGTTATACAGGAGAGCTTGGATTTGAATTGTATTGCAATAATGAAATAGCAGAAAAACTATGGAATGCATTATTAGAAAAAGGAAAAGAGTTTGGACTTTTGCCATGTGGGCTTGCAAGTAGGGATTCATTACGATTAGAGGCTTCATACTCATTGTATGGGCATGAACTAAGTGAAACTATTAACCCAATAGAGTCAAGCCTTGGATGGGCGGTAAGTTCTGAGCATGATTATATTGGTTGTAGTATTTTAAGAGCCGAAAAAGCAGAGGGTGTAAAGCGAAAAATATTTTGCGTAAAGCTCAATGAGCGGGGGATTCCACGAGAAGGATATCGCGTACAATGTAGTGGTGTAGATATAGGATATATTACCAGTGGATGCTACTCTCCATTTTTTAAATACGGTATTGCATTTGCTTTATTAGATGTGCAAAAGGCAAAGAACGAACGTGGCATTGAGTTAAAAATTGGACAGGCTTTAGATGTAATAATTAGAGAAAAAACGATTGGTGCAGTTATTGCAAAAAGACCGTTTTATGAGTATAACAATACGGTAAAATAATTTTAAAGGATGCGAAGCATTATGACAAATGGAAAAGAAGTAGTACAAGGTTTATTGTATTCAGAAGAACACGAATGGGTAAAAGATAATGGAGATGGAAGTGCAACTTGTGGATTAACAGACTATGCCCAAAACAATTTGGGTGACATTGTGTATGTTGAATGTTCTGTACGAGAGGGAAAGGTTCAAAAAGGTGATACGGTTGTTATTGTTGAATCTGCAAAAGCCGCATCTGATGTTTATACGCCATTATCGGGAGAGATACTTGAAGTGAATAGTGATCTTGAAAGTTTTCCTGAAGTACTCAATGAAAGCCCGTATGAAAATGCATGGCTTTTTAAAATGAACGTTAGCGATAAAGAAGAGTTTTCAAGTTTAATGAGTGCAGACGAGTACAAAGCATTTATTGAAAAATAAGTAATAAACAAAAGAGGAACTTATGCAATATACAATGCTAAGTGTTGAAGATAAAAAGCTAATGCTTAAAACTATTGGTGCTTCGAGCATTGATGAACTTTTTGCCGATTTACCAAAAGACATACTTGTTGACACATTGCACGGTTTACCTAAAGCCGTAAGCGAAATGGAAGTATCTTCTGTTTTCGAATCTATTGCAAGCAAAAATAAACAATTCGATATGCCTTTTTGCGGTGGCGGCGTATATGATCATTATGTTCCAGCTTCCGTTGATGAGCTTGCAAGTAGATCTGAGTTTTATACTGCATACACACCGTATCAGCCCGAAGTAAGTCAAGGAACACTTACGGCAATTTTTGAATACCAAACAAATATGTGCAGGCTTACAGGAATGGATGTAGCCAATGCAAGCCTCTACGATGGTGCAACTGCGTTAGCTGAATCTGTAATGATGTCTTGCAAAGAAACGCGGCGAACAAAAGTGTTGGTAAGTGCTGCTGTAAATCCATTGTATAGAAAAACGCTTACAACATATTGTTGGGCAGTTGGCATTGAAATAGTTGACATTCCGCTAAAAGGTTTTGTAACCGATAGCGAAAAAGTAGCAGAGCGTATGTGCGAAGATGTTGCAAGTATTGTTGTACAGTCGCCAAACTTTTTTGGTGTAATAGAGCCTTTGCAAGAAATCGAAGCCATAAAAAATGAAAAAAAGGCCGACCTTATTGTTACGGTAACTGAAGCGATGAGTTTGGCATTACTAAAAACACCTGAAGAGCAAGGAGCCGATATTGTATGCGGTGAGGCTATGAGTTTTGGAAATTATCCATCATTTGGCGGACCACTTTTAGGATTTATGTGTGCTAAAGAGCGATACATCAGAAAAATTCCAGGGCGGCTTGTTGGATTAACAACTGACGAAAATGGCGAGCCTTGTTTTGCACTTACCTTGCAGGCAAGGGAACAACACATTAGACGTGATAAGGCAACATCGAATATTTGCTCAAACCAAGGGCTTGTTGCATTACGCTCTTCAATATATCTTAGTTTAGTTGGTGTAAAATTAACAGAACTTGCCAGGCTTAATCATTACAATGCATCGTACTTACGAGAAAAATTATTTGAAATAGGTTTTACTGCACTTGATAATAATGATGTGCCATTTTTTAATGAGTTTGTGCTTAAAAAACCAAGCGGCTTTACGAGCTCTGCATCTTTTGGAATTGATGTTAGCCAGTGGTATTCTGAGTTTGAAGATTGCATACTTTTTTGTGCAACCGAAAAAAATACTAAAGAATCTATCGATGCCTTTATTGATGCTATAAAAGATGGGGGAAACGAATGAAAACTATATTTGAAAAAAGCAAAAAGGGTACAAATACGTATGATGTTCCTAAAGCAGCTTCAACATATGATTTAAACGAATCGTTTTTGAGAAAAGAATTGCCCTTGGCAGATGTAAGCGAAACTGAAGTTGTTCGACATTATTTTAATTTATCTAAAACGAACTTTTGCGTGGATGAAAATATGTATCCATTGGGTAGCTGTACCATGAAACATAATCCAAAAATTAATGAAAAATTGGGGAGTCACCCATCGTTTGCATTATTGCACCCACTTGCAGGTGATTCTGTTAGCCAGGGGGCGTTAGAAATAATGCATGATATGGAAGCGTATTTTTCTGTAATTACAGGAATGCATGGGGTAACGTTTAACCCTGCAGCGGGTTCTCATGGTGAACTTACAGCCCTTATGGTAGTAAAAAAATACTTTGAAAAAAAAGGCGAAGAAAGAAACATTGTACTTATTCCAGATTCGGCACATGGAACAAATCCTGCCTCGGTTACAATGTGCGGTTTTGAAGTTAGAGAGCTACAGTCTACCCCAGAAGGCGATGTTGATTTGGACCATCTAAAAGAAGCACTAGACGAAAATGTAGCATGTATGATGCTTACAAGTCCTGCAACTACGGGATTGTTTGACCGAAATATACACAAAATTGCAGACATGGTACATGAAAACGGGTCTTTGTTTTACGGCGATGGGGCAAATCTAAATGCAACACTTGGAAAGGCACGCTTTTTTGATATGGGATTTGACCTTATGCATATAAATGTGCATAAAACATTTTCAACTCCACACGGTGGGGGAGGCCCTGGTTCTGGACCAATTTCGGTAGTTGAAAAACTAACACCTTTTTTGCCTACCCCTAGGGTAGAAAAAGTAAATGGCGAGTACAGGCTTACAGAAGAAAAAAGTGATTCTATTGGGCGTATACACGGCTTTTATGGAAACTTTTTAGTGTATTTAAAAGCATGGGTGTATATTCGTCTTTTAGGAGCCGAAGGCTTAAAGGATGCAGGAGAAACAGCCGTTTTAAATGCAAACTATTTACTTGCACTTTTAAAAGAGGAATATAATGTACCATTAAAGCGCCGCTGTATGCATGAGTTTATTATTAATGATAAGGATTTTCCAAATACCGACAAGGGTATTACAACAGACCATATTACAAAACGACTTTTAGATTATGGCTTTCATGCCCCAACCGTATTTTTTCCACTTATTGTAGAAAGGGCAATGATGATTGAGCCAACCGAAACGGAGTCGCGGGAAACGCTGGAACAATTTGCTGCAGCCCTAATAGCTATAAAAAAAGAAGCACAAGAAAATCCTGGCCTATTGTTACATGCACCGCACACAAAGGCGGTAAAACGCGTAGATGTAGTGGCTGCAGCGCGAAAACCAATATTGAAAATGATACAAAATTAACAATCGTTAAAACTTTCTTCAATTAATTTTAATTTTAGGTCTTTTAAATCCTTGGTCATTGAAACTTTGTAGATGTGAGGGTTTAGGATACGCTGGAACGTTGCATCGAGACATTGTAAATGTTCTTTAACGCGGTTTCTACTGATTAGGAGTTGCTCTTTTTCTTCGAGGAGGGCTCGGGTGAGTTTGCCATTTTCGAGTCTTTTTACAAGAAGCATTTCTACCTTTGAGGGTTTGAAGCTAAAGTGGCGATAGTCAACCGCGGTATGGTAAAATTGGCTTTCTTTTTTTGCTTCTATTGTTTCGTTTTCGAGGGCTAGGATGTCGGCTTTGAACATTCCATCTTGGTCGTAGAGACGCCACACATTTTTGATACCAGGGTTTGTTGTTTTTTCAGGATTGTCTGAAAACTTCATTGTTGCAATTAAGTCGCTTGAGGCAGGGTTGTGGCGGGCAGCAAGTTTATACACCCCAGTGAACGAGGAATCTTTACCGCCTGTTACCATATGGGTGCCTACGCCCCAAATATTTATTGGTACATTTTGAGAAACGAGCGTTTCGATAATTTCTTCGGTTAAATCGTTTGATACCGAAATGGTTGCATCTTTTAATCCTGCTTTGTCGAGTTCTTTTCTAACCTCGGTTGATAGGTATTGCATATCGCCAGAGTCGAGGCGAACCCCAAAATTGTGCCCTTTTTTTACTAATTTTTTTCCTGCAATAATGGCATTTTTTACGCCTGATTTTAGCGTGTTGTGGGTATCGAGCAAAAAGGTGCAAGAGTCTGGATACATTTGTGCATAAGCTTCGAACGATTCAAGTTCGGTTTCAAAAGACATAATCCAGGAGTGAGCCATTGTTCCAATTACTGGGATGCCGAACTGTTTGCCTGCTAGCGTATTACTTGTGCTCGAAGCCCCTCCAATGTAGGCAGCCCTTGATGCGCTCATTGAACCATCAAAGCCCTGTGCTCGACGTAGTCCAAACTCCATAATATGGGCGCCCTTAGAGGCTATTACCATTCGAAGCGATTTTGTTGCAATGAGGCTTTGAAAGTTTAGTTGATTAAGCACTAAGCCTTCGATAATTTGGGCTTCGATTAAACCTGCATGGATTCTAACCAATGGTTCGTTTGGAAACACAATTGAGCCTTCTTCCATTGCATACACATCGCCCGTAAAGGAAAAATTTTGTAAGTAGTCTAAAAAGCCTTTTTCAAATTTTCCAAGCGCATCTAAATAGGCAATGTCTTCTTCTGAAAAACGAAATGTTGTAAGGTGAGCGAGAAGCGTTTCGATTCCTGCGAACACGGCAAAGCCACCTTGAAAGGGGTTTCGTCTAAAAAACACATCGAACACCGACGCATGGTTCATGTTTTTTTTCCAAAATCCTTGAGCCATTGTTAATTCGTAAAAATCGGTAAAGAGGGCACTTATTGGTGTTCTGTTACTCATGAATCCAAGCCTTTGTTATTTCACAAATATATACGCGGTGCATACCTTCTTCTTTGTACCACTTGTCAAGTGCAGTTTTGTCTAAAAAGGAGTCTTCTTTTAGCATGTCGGCGTAGAGTTTTTTACATTCTAATACTATTTTTGCTTGTTCAAAGGCAACGCTTTTGCTTTCAGTTTCGATTGGGGTGAGTCCCGTTTCTTTTGCTTTATCATATTCTCTGCCTGACTTTGTTCCGCAAAAGCTGAGCACTTTTTTATAGTCGTCATTAAAAAATGAAAGCGTCATTGTATCGTTTTTTTCGGTAAAGTCGAATGTGTAGCGTTCTTTTCGCACAAATACAAATGCAACTGGTTTGTTCCAGAGGTAGCCCAAGCCACCCCAACTTGCTGTCATGGTATTCCAAGGTTTTGCTTCGCCATCGTTTAGGCTGCCTGCTGTTACGAGCATCCATGTGTCGCCAACGAGCTTTATTGCATTTTCGTCTAAATCTTTTGCTTTAATTTCTGTAAAACCGTTCATTTGTTGCCTCCAAAAGTATTGTTAGTGTAAGTGTACTTTAGAATGGGGTGTTGGTCAAGAGCGTAATGATTAATAATTTTACAGAGTCTTATTCAATTTTTGTATAATATTGAACCTAAAACGCTATAATAAATATGTAAATAAAACTGAATATTATAAATAAAAGCCTTGACAAAGTGGGATATATGCCACTATAATAAAGTCAAGGGAAGGAGAAAATTCATGAAAGAATTTGAAGTAATTCCCTACAAAAAAGAAAATGGAAAAATTCCAGTGCTTGAGTTTATTCATGAACAAAGTACAAAAATGCAAGCTAAAATTGTAATGGAGCTGGATTTATTGGAAGAATACGGCAATGGGCTTGAAGGAAAGTATACAAAGCATTTAGTGGATGGAATTTTTGAACTTAGAGTAAAGTTTGCAAGTGACATTACAAGGATTTTGTATTTTTTTCATATTGGAAAACGCATTGTATTAACGAATGGATTCGTGAAAAAAACGCAAAAAACACCAGTGAGGGAAATAGAACTTGCAAAAAAGTACCGAAATGAATATCTTAAAAAGGATGGTAACATATGACTTTTGAAGAAATGAAAAGCGAAATATTAAAAAATCCCGAAGTACAATTTGAGTACGAAGCCTTAAAACCTGAATACGAAGTAGTGCGGGCTGTGTTAAATGCACGAAAAAAATCCCATCTTACCCAACAACAATTAGCAGATAAAATAGGCGTTGACCGCTCAGACATTAGCAAACTTGAAAACGGAAATGCTAATCCCACTTTTTCAATGTTACAACGCATAGCAGAAGGCATGAATATGAATGTACGATTAGAGTTTGTGCCAAAGGTACGACGAGGCTAATCAATTAATAATTAATAGGTAATAATTATTAATTGTGTGGGGCAATAGAATAGTTTTATAGCTTTTCAAAACACTGTCTATAAACACGTCAATCATATCTTGTAAATCCTTTTTTAATTCATCTCTTACTTCAAATAGTTTATATGGCTCTATACCTAATTCTTTTGCTGTGCACTCCATAACCTTTTCCGATGGAAAACTTTTTTGAGTTTCAATGTACTGTATATAATTTTCGTACTTTCTCATCTGAAAAGATACTGAGCGACTTTTTCTTCAATGTTTGGAAATGGCTCTTCTTTTCGTAGTAAGTTAATAAAATCAAACTCTGGCAGAGGTTTTGAAAAATAATATCCTTGAATGTAATCACAGCCCATATCTTTTAATATGGAAACTTGCTCTTTTGTTTCTACTCCTTCTGCTACTAACTCAAGGTTTAGGTCTTTTGCCATATTAATTACTGCTTTTACAAGAGCAAATTTCTTTTGACAGTTGAATCCGCAATCTAAAAAAGCTTTATCCATTTTGAGCATATCAACGGTTAATGAAGACAATCGATTTAGCGACGATGCTCCAGCTCCAAAATCGTCAAGAGAAACTGAGAATCCGAAACTGTGGAAAAGAGTTACCTTTGATGCAAGTATTTCTTCTTGATTTAGAATTGCACTTTCTGTTACTTCTAAATCAATTTCTTTTGGACTTACTTTATGCTTTGCAAGAATATCAATAAGTCTTCTTGGTGTTTTTGAGTTAAGCACTGTATGCCCAGAAAGATTTACAGAGATTACTGGTAGTGAAAAATAATCCCTATTATTGCTAATAAACCTGCATACTTCTTCAAATACGTAGCAATCTAGTTCGAAAATAAATCCTGTTGCTTCAAAAAGTGGAATAAAAGCATCTGGATAAATAGGATTTTCCCCCATCGGATTCCAACGAACTAATGCTTCGGCCCCTTTTACGCTAAAATCTTCTAAATATACTTTAGGTTGATAATACACTACAAACTCTCTGTTTTTCAAGGCACCTTCCATTCTAAAAAGAATTTGTGTTGTAACTTCTTGGTGTTTTTTATCTTTTGGGGTGTATTCAATAAAGGTGCTTTTTACAACACTTTTACCTTGAACGCGTGCTCGGTTTGCATTATCTATCATAATATCACATATTTCATGGGGTGTATCAATTACATATTTTCCAACAGATAGGTGAACGGGATAGTTTTCGCCAATTATATCTGCAAGAGCTGGTTTTATTGCATTTCTCCAAATATCTTTTAAGTCAGAATTGGCATTACGTTTTTGAAAAATTAATATTTTGTCTGCTGCATCTTTTCCAAGAAGAGTATTTTCTCTTAGAGGATTTTCAATAATGTTTACATTGGTTCGCATTGTTTTTTGCTTTTCAGTAAGAGGTGCACCAAGTGTTAGTGTTAATACTCTTGATAATGTAGCGAGAACTTTATTACCTGCTTCTCTTCCAAAGGTTTTATTTATGTGCTTAAAATGATCTATGTCAAGTGAAATCACTTCATATTCACCGCCTTTAGCAGTTTTTAATACTTTTCTCATGTGATTTTGAAATACATAGAGAGTCGGAAGCCCTGTAACCTCATCATAGTTTACTACTGCTAGCGTTGCCTCATAATTTTTTTTCTGTGTATAGAAATAATACACTGCAATTATAAGAAAAATAGTAGCAATTATCCCGATTGTTAGTGGTAAGTTTTCAATAATTAAATCTAAAAAGTTTACTCTTGGCAAAAATAATGTTCTTTCTAAAAAGCTTATTTCTTCTATATCTTGATTCGATAGGTCTCTAGACATGATGTTGAATACTGATAGATATAATGTCGGAAGTTCCTTTGAAATAAACAAATGAAAAGGTAGTTTTAGCCTCGTAACATACAATAAGTGATCTTTTGAACCTAATTGTGCAAGTGCATAATCGCTACCATTACTGGTTAAAAACATACCATTAA